>JAFUVC010000056.1 GCA_017483785.1 Prevotella sp. | reverse complement strand
GGATGAGTCCGTCAACACCGCCCAGGTCAACGAATACACCGTAAGAAGTGATGTTCTTGACGGTACCCTCGAGGATCTGGCCCTTCTCAAGCTTCGAGATAATCTCGCGTTTCTGAGCTTCGAGCTCGGCCTCGATGAGAGCCTTGTGGCTGACAACAACGTTGCGGAACTCCTGGTTGATCTTCACAATCTTGAACTCCATCGTCTTGCCTACGAATACGTCGTAGTCGCGGATGGGGTGAACGTCGATCTGGCTGCCGGGCAGGAATGCCTCGATGCCGAACACGTCAACGATCATACCGCCCTTCGTGCGGCACTTGATGTAACCCGTGATGATTTCTTCCTTCTCAAGAGCCTCGTTCACACGGTCCCAGCTCTTGCTCAGGCGGGCCTTCTTGTGGGAAAGAACCAGCTGGCCTTTCTTGTCTTCTGCGGTTTCTACATACACCTCGACGGTGTCGCCGACGTTCAGGTCGGGGTTGTAGCGGAACTCGGACGAGGAGATGATGCCGTCGCTCTTGTAGCCGATGTTCACGATGACCTCTTTCTTGTCGATGTGGGTAACCGTGCCGTCAACGACTTGGTGGTCTGCTACTTTGTTAAGTGTTTCGTCGTAAGCTTTCTGAAGCTCTTCGCGGCTTGCGCCTACTGCTGAACCCTGCTCAAATTCTTCCCAGTTGAAGTCCTGCAGCGGTTCGATGTTTTTTAGATTTGACATAAATGTTAATGAATAAAAGTTTGAAATTAATAAAGTTAGACTTTATGTTTAATTAAAGCGGCTGCAAAGTTACGAATAATTTTGCATACTAATATTAATTTAAGGTGTGGATATGGTGCGATTTAATGATTTTTAATAGTTTCGGCCTCTTGCTGCTCTTCTGTGGCTACGGCGGTGGTGTCTGTGGGCAGCGTTTGCTCCTCTGTTTTCGGCTTGTTTTTCTTGCGCTTCACGCCGAAAAAGTCTTTCAGGTTGTAGAATTCCTTCCGCATGATGAGGCCGACGCCCTGCGTGTTGAGCGAGTTCCGGGTGAAATAGCGGTCGTTGGTCTGGTTATAGACCTTGATGGCGAGGTTTCCGCTGGGCCTGAGCAGGTATTGCAGGTCGAAGTCGCCGATGAACGACGTGGTGGCGTTGGGATTGTCGCGATAGCCGAATTCGCCGTTGATGAGCAGCCGGTTGTTGAGCAGTCGGCCCGAGAGGAGTCCCTCGTATTCAGCGTTGTAAAAGCCTTGGTCGCCGGTAGAGATGTTGGCTCCGAAGTTCCAGTTCCGGTTTTTGACGAGGCTCGAAAGCACGTTGTTGATTTGCTGCGAGAGCGTGCCGCTGAACAGGCTCTGCATGGCGAGCGAGGTCTGGCTCTGCTGTGCGGCTCCGTCGGCCGAGGCGTTGTTGGTTCCCTGGTTGTAGAATCGGCCCACGGCCAGCAGGTAGAGCACTTGCTGATTCATTTCCTCCTCGGAATTGATGAGGCTGAAAATCATCTGCTTGGCGTCGGTGCCGATGGTGGGCATGTCGAGGTCGAAATCGACGCGGGGCTGGTCGGGCGTGCCGGTGATGTTCATGAGGCAGTTCACGCGGATGTTGTTCGAGGTGAACGACTGCCCGAGTTGCAGGTCGGAAAGCGGCACGCCGGCCACGGTGTAGAGGGCCTGCAGGTTGAGCGTGGCGTGGTAGGGATTGCCGCCGAAGACGACGGTTCCGCCCTGCCGTATCTGGAAATCTTTCTTGATGACGTTCTGGATGGTCAGTTTGTAGGTTCCGTGATCGACGTTGTAGTTTCCGAACATGTCGAACGAGCCCTTGTTGAAATAGGTGGCGCGAATGACGCCGTTGCCGTTCAGCGCGATGTAGTCGCCCGTGTTCGCGTCCATGATGACTTTGAGCGTGGCCCGGGGATTGGCGTTGATGAGGAAGTTCAGGTGGATGTCGGTTCCCGGGTCGGTCTTCGTCAGGCTGTTGGCCAGCAGTTGTCGGTGGTCGATTTTCTGGTTTTCGGCCAGCGGAAGGGCTTGGTCGCGGTCGTACCATGTGATGAACTCGCCTGAGTTGATGGCGTCGGGGCTGGAGGCGTTGTAGCGGATTTCGGAGTTTTCGTCGGGCGTGACGTTCACGTCGATGACCACTTCGCCGCTCCGTCCGGTGATGGTGCAGTCGCCCGTGGCGTAAACCGTTCCGCAGAAGGTGTCGTTGCCGAAGTCGCGGAAGTCGTAGGCGAGCAGGTTCTGAGCCTCGATGCCGATGTCGTAGGTCAGTCTGGTGAGACTTTGGTGGCGCAGCACGCCGTTGACGATGCCGATGTGGCCGTAGGCGTCGAAAATGGTGTCGCGTTGCAGCAGAATGCGGTCGGGCACGAGCCTGACGGTGTCGTTGTGGAGCGTGTAGGTCGTGTTGAGCGAACTGATGGTGAGGTTGCCGTCGGCCACGGCCTCGCCCATGAGGTTGAGGTCATCGAGTTTGCCGAAAAGGCGGAGTGCGCCCGTCACTTGGAGGTCGATGTCGCGCATGAAACTGCCGCAGAAACTTTCGAGGAATTCTCCTCGGGCGTTGCTGGGATTGATGAAAAGTTCAAGTTCGTCGCGTTGTGGCGACACGAATCCGCGCACGGTGGTATATGACGCGAAGTTTTTCTGGGGTGCGGGGTGGCTGATTGAGAACGGCAGCGTGTCGTTGGCAACGGCGTTGATGTCAATTCGCTGCGCCTCGTTGTTGAGCCGTGCGTGGGCGCTGAGCGTGCCCAGTCGGCCGTTTTCAAAGCGGAAGTTGCTCACGGTGAGGTTGGCCTCGGCCTCCGGCTTTTCAAAAAGTTTGGTGACGAAGGCTTTTCCTGTGGCCTGACCGCTGAATTCCACGGCATCGAAATCGACGAGGTCGAGAATGTATTCCACGTCGATGTTCTGCAACTCGGCGATGAGCGAGTCGCCCGACAGTGCGTTGGCCCTGCCGTTCACGATGAGGTGCTGGTCGTTGTTGGAAATGGCGACATGGTCGAGCGTGAGGTCGTTTTTGCTATAGACGATGGTGCCGGGCTCGATGGTCCAAATGGTGTTGTCGATGGTGAAATTCGAGGTGTGGACATCGATTTGGGCGGCGTCTTTGCCCTGGTCGGTCTTGAAAAATTGCGCGTCGGCGTTGAGAATGCCCTTGATGGGCAGCGGTTCGCTGTCTTCAAACCCGATGGCGGTGGTCAGCCGGTTTCCGGCGGCGTTGGCATCGACGGTGAGCAGGAGCACGCTTCCGTCGTTGTCCATGCGGCGGGCTGTGGCGTGGGTGCGGAGCGTGTCGTCGGGCGTGCTGACGGTCAGCGACACGTCGCGAAATTCGTTGCCTTCATAGGTGAAGTGGGGCAGGGTGGCCACGAGGTCGAGTTTGTGCTCCTGGTCGTTCATCGTGCCGCTGAGTTGCATGGGCTGCTTCAGCGTGATTGGAATGCTGAACAGTTCGTTGAGCCATTCGCTGCGGCTGATTTCGGCGTTAATCGTAAAGTTGTTGCGGCTGGAGCGCGACAGTGGAGGCAGCCCGGGTAGCGTGGGCAGTTTGCTGCCGATGAGGTTTGTGATGCTTTGGGCAATGGTGTTGTAGTCGTAGTTGCCTTCAATGTCGATGTCGGCGAAGTCGCTTTCCAGGTTCAGTTGATTGATGCCGTCGCGGTTTGTGGCGGTCAGGTTCAGGTGGTCGAACGTGAATTGCCTTTCGCTGGAATTCATCTCGAAATCCTCGATGTGGACGTAGCCGTTGGCCGTGTTGAGGCGTTGTCCGGCAATGTCGGCGTCCACGTTGAACTTAAACGACGCGTCGCCCCACTGGTCGGAAATGTGGAGGGCCGACGGGCGCAGGTGCTGGACTTGTGCCGAGGCGTTGAAGGCCTGTGTCTTGCCCGATGTGCCGATTTTTCCCTGTGCACGGAGTTTCACGTTGGGGTCGTCGATGGCGATGCTGCCGTCGAAATGGTCGTTTCTGACGGCGCCGTCGAGGTCGATTCCCTGATAGGAATAGTTGCGGAAGTCGAAGCGCGAAACCGAGCCTTTTGCATTCAGCAGAAGCGGCGATTTGGCCGTTGCAAACTGGCCGTCAACGTGGATTTTCGTGGCGATTTGGCCGAAATCGTCGTTGTTGAGGATGCGCTGAAGGTTCAGCCCGTCGGTTTCGATGCGTCCGCTGAAGTTTTTCCCGTTTTTCGCAAACGACAGGTTCGCCTCGCCCATGTCGGTTTTCAGATGTCCCGAGGCAAGCAGGTTTTGCGCCGTTCCGTCGGCTTTTCCCGTGACGGAAATGTCGCCGGGCAGCGTGATGTTTTCCGGCAGCACGCCCTCTTTTCCGACGATGTTGGCAATTTTTTTGAGCGCATTTCCGTTGGCCGTGAGTTGCTTCAGGTCCACGCTCCATTTCGTGTCGCCCGACTCCGATTTTTTCGCGAGAAACCCATTTCCCGAGAGTCTGAAATCGCGCTCCGACGACTGCACGTCAAGTTGGCTGATGCGGAGCGACGACCCTGTTCCGCTGAACGCCGAACTGATGTAAAACGGCGTATCGAACTCTTTTGCTTGCGCGACGAAACTTACTAATTCCGAGGGAGTTACGACGGAACGTTCAATTTTTCCGTTAAACTCAAGCGAGTTCGGGTCAAGTTGGTCGTTTTCGTATCGGTACGAGGCGTTCACCTCGCTGATTTTGAGGTTGCTCTGGGCGGTGGTCAGCGCAAAATCGCTGAGTTGACTTCCCTGTCGGTTGGCGACGGCCTTGAACGTCAAGTCCTTCACTTTCAGTCCGGGCGACATGGTGAACGCCATTTTCTTCAGGTTCACGTTGAGCGAATCGTCTTGCAGGGCGTTCAGAATGAGGTGGGCGCTGATGTTCGAGGCCTCGATGTGGGCCGGCGAGAACATTCCCGACTTCGGGGCGACGTGGCGCTTGTGGTAACTGACCGCGCCGTGGCGGATGATGAGCGAATTGATGCGCAGGTCGAGCGGCGTGTGCGACGTGGTGTCTTTCGAGGCCAGCGAGTCAATGAGGAACTGGAAATTGTCTGGCGCGTCGGCCTTTTCTTGGTACAAATTCGCGTTCACGCCGAAGAGTTGCGCCGAGGTGACGACGATTTTTCCCTTTGCCAGTGCCAGATAGTCGATTTTCGCCGACAGTCGCGACGCTTTCAGCAGTGGTTCACCCTGTTGGTCGCGAATGTTCACGTCGTCGATGGTGATTCGGTTCAAAAAGCCCAAATCCACGCGCCCCACGCTCACTTCCGTGCCCAGTTTTTCCGACAGCGCGTCCGCCGTTTTCGAGCCCATGAACTGCTGTACTGCTGGCACGCGCAGCAGTATCATCGTCGTGATGAGCAGGCCGATGAGAACCCACAGCACAACATTGGCGATTTTCGTCACTCTTTTCAAAATTCAGCGCAAAGTTACGAAAATCCGAGAAATAATCAGAATAATGTCGCCTTTTTTGTGAAAAAAATGAAGAAAAAAACAGAATAAATTCGCTATTTTTATGAAATAACCCCTTTTTTATTTTGTACTTGCGCGCGATTTTTGTAACTTTGCAACGTTTTTTAGCGATTTAATCTAGACTAAATAAATTTAATCAAAAATGTCAAACGAAATTAAACTGCGCCAAGACTTAGACATTCAGCTCGCAGGCAAGGCTGCGGAGAAGAAGGTGAGCATTGGCAAGTGCGGGGAATATGCCCTCGTGCCCGATGATTTCACTGGGATGACTCCGAAGGTTGCCGTGCGCGAAGGCGACCATGTCAGGGCCGGCGATGCGCTTTTTGTTGACAAGAACTGCCCCGAAGTGCGGTTTGCCTCGCCCGTGAGCGGCGTGGTGACGGCGGTGGTGCGCGGTGAACGTCGGAAGGTGCTCTGCATGAAAGTGAAGGCCGATGAGCAGCAGGAATTTGCTGAGTTCGGCAAGAAAGACGTGGCTTCGCTCAGCGGCGAAGAGGTCAGGAAAGCCCTGCTGGAGGCGGGTCTTTTCGGTTACATCAGTCAGTTGCCCTACGCCGTGGTGGCGAATCCCGCCGACCAGCCGAAGGCAATTTTCGTTTCGGCCCTGCGCGACAAGCCGCTGGCTGGCAAGTTTGAATTCGAG
Source organism: Prevotella sp. (assembly GCA_017483785.1). GTDB lineage: Bacteria > Bacteroidota > Bacteroidia > Bacteroidales > Bacteroidaceae > Prevotella. The sequence continues at coordinate 2,872 of JAFUVC010000056.1, read as the reverse complement.
GTGAAAGGTCAGGAGCAAGACTTCGTGACGGGCATCGTCGCGCTGTCGAAGATGGCCAAGACGCACGTGGGACTGGGCATCCAGCCCGATTTTCAGGCTGAAATCTGCAAGTTGGGCATTGAAAATCATGCCGAACTCCACGTTTTCGACGGCCCGTGTCCGGCGGGCAACGTGGGCGTGCAGGTGAACCACATCGACCCCGTGAACAAGGGCGAGGTGGTGTGGCTCGTGGAGCCTACGGCCGTGTTGTTCATCGGTCGCCTGTTCGCTGAAGGACGGGTGAACCTGATGCGCACGGTGGCCGTGGCAGGCAGCGAGGTTCGCGAGCCGGCCTACGTCGATGCGCTCGTGGGCACGTCGCTCCGCACGATTCTCGACGGACAGGTTGCCGAGGGTGCCAACGTCCGCATCATCAACGGAAATCCGCTGACGGGCAGACGCGACTCGATGGACGGCTATCTCGGAGCGCACTCTTCGGCCGTCTGCGTCATTCCCGAGGGCGACCAGGCCGACGAAATGCTGGGCTGGATTATGCCCCGCCTGAAGCAGTTCTCCGTCAATCGCAGCTATTTCTCGTGGCTTTTCGGCAAGAAAGACTACACGCTCGACGCCCGAGTGAAGGGTGGCGAGCGCCACATGATCATGAGCGGCGAATACGACCGCGTGCTGCCGATGGACATCTTCGGAGAATATCTCATCAAGGCGATTATCGCCGGCGACATCGACCGTCAGGAGGCACTCGGCATCTACGAAGTGTCGCCCGAGGACTTCGCGCTGGCCGAGTTCGTCGATTCCTCAAAGTTGGAGTTGCAGCGCATCGTGCGTGAAGGTCTGAATATTTTACGAAAAGAAAACGCATAACGACTATGAAGGCATTAAGAAATTATCTCAACAAAATAAAACCGCACTTCGAGGAGGGTGGGAAACTCCACGCCCTGCAAAGTGTGTTCGATGGCTTTGAGACCTTCCTTTTCGTGCCGAACACCACGGCGAAAAGCGGTACTCACATTCACGATGCCATCGATTCGAAGCGCATCATGTCGATGGTGGTCATCGCGCTGATGCCGGCCATGTTGTTTGGTATGTACAACGTGGGCTATCAGAACTATCTTGCTGCCGGAACGCTGGCTTCGGCCTCGTTTTTCGAGATTTTCTGCTACGGTTTCATGGCCGTATTGCCGAAAATCCTCGTCAGTTACATCGTCGGCCTGGGCATTGAGTTCATCTGGGCGCAGTGGAAAGGCGAGGAAATTCAGGAAGGCTACCTCGTCAGCGGTATTCTGATTCCGCTCATCGTGCCCATCGGCTGTCCGCTGTGGATGCTGGCCCTCGCTTGCGCCTTCAGCGTGATTATCTGCAAGGAAATCTTCGGCGGAACGGGCATGAACCTCTTCAACCCCGCCATTGCAGCCCGTATGTTCCTGTTTTTCGCCTATCCGTCGAAAATGACGGGCGACCAGGTCTGGGTGGCGCAGGATAAAATCTTCGGCCTCGGCAACACGCTGCCCGACACCTTCACCGCCGCCACACCGCTCGGCGAACTCGGTCAGAACATCACGCCGAATGCTTCCCTTCTGGACATGACCCTCGGATTCATTCCGGGTTCCATCGGCGAGACGTCGGTCGTTGCCATTGCTCTGGGTGCCGTGCTGCTGCTGTGGACGGGCATCGCGTCGTGGCGCACGATGCTGAGCGTGTTCGTGGGCGGCGCATTGATGGCCGTCATCTTCGAGCAGGCGGGCCAGTCAATGACGTGGTGGCACCACTTCGTGCTGGGCGGCTTCGCCTTCGGTGCCGTGTTCATGGCTACCGACCCCGTGACGTCGTGTCGCACACGGACGGGCCAGTTCATCTACGGCTTCATCATCGGTGCCATGGCCATCATCATCCGCGTGCGCAACGCGGGCTATCCCGAGGGCATGATGCTCGCCATCTTCTTCGGCAACATGATTGCCCCGATGATCGACCACTTCGTGGTGGAGCGGAACATTAGCAAACGATTAAAGAGAGGAGGTTCCAAATGAAACTGAACACAAACAGCAATTCGTACATTATTATATACAGTACGATTCTCGTGGTCGTCGTGGCCTTCCTGCTGGCCTTCGTCTATCAGGCGCTGAAGCCGATGCAGGACGCCAACGTGGCGCTCGACGTGAAGAAGCAGATTCTCTACTCGCTCAACATTCGCGGACTTGACGGCCAAGAGGCCGAGAATAAGTATGCCGAGGTGGTGAAAAAAGAGACCGAACTGGCCGGGCAGCATGTCTATTTGTGTGAAGTCGGCGACAAAGGCATCATCGTTGTCCCGATGAAAGGAATGGGCCTCTGGGGCGGCATCAGCGGCTTCCTTGCCTTGCAGTTCGACGACCAATTAGAGTTGGTGGTCTATGGTGCCTATTTCAACCACGAATCTGAGACGGCAGGTCTGGGAGCCGAAATCAAGGACTCGCAGAAATGGCAGGAAAAGTTTATTGGCAAGAAAATTTTCAAAGACAACGAAATTGCCCTCTCTGTGGTGAAGAAAGTGGAAGACCCCGAGACGCAAGTCGATTGCGTGACGGGTGCGACGCTGACTTCCGACGGCGTGGATGCCATGATTAAAGATGGTCTGAAATTTCTGCTCTCGGAAAAGTTCGAGGAAGATTTCGATAAAATCCTTGCTGAATAATAAATTGTAAATCGTAAATCGTCAAATTGTAAATCAAAATGGCACTATTCAGTAAACAAAATAAAGAGGTTTTCACAAACCCGCTAAACGTTGACCATCCTATTCTTGGACAGGTTCTCGGCATTTGCTCGGCCCTGGCCGTCACTGCGCAGTTGAAGCCTGCCATCGTGATGGGTATGGCCTTGACGGTAATCACCGCTTTCT
>JAFUVC010000055.1 GCA_017483785.1 Prevotella sp. | reverse complement strand
CCCAGAAAAGCCAAAGAAAAGCCCACTAATGAGCCATAAAAAGCCATTTTGTTACTGATTTGTTACCCACTATCATAACAAAAGTGGGCTTTTGTTTATATATCAACTACTTACAAGTTTTTCAATAGGTTATCGCCAAACACCCAACACGCTATATTCGAGTAAAAGCCCACGCCATCGCTGACGTGAGCATCCGAGCTTTTTACTCTTGCGTGTTAAATTGTAATTTTGGCGAAATTATCAGATAACAAGAACTAAAGCGGACGCTTCTTTATCTATATGTCTTTTGTTCGTTTTATGTCATAGGCCAATGAATTTTGAGGGTTGATGGTTAAATGTTGAATTAAAAGTTTTAGTTTATTCTGGTTTATTGGTCAATGCTTCGGCTGTCGCGTCGAAGTCATCGGTGATGGCCTGCAATTTCGGGTTCCGATTTTCTACGATAATTGCAGCATAAAATCCCTGTCCTTCTACGGTGGTGCTGGCCGTGCGAATCGTAAAGCGTGACGGGTCTGCAGAGCGTTCGAACCAACGAATGAAAAGGCGATTTCGATTGGCTTCGCGACCATCGGAAGTGTCGCACAGATAAAGTAGTACATCAAGATTCTGCGCGAAGAATTCATCAATAATCGCAACAACGGTCGGACGGATTTGTGAATCGTATGCGGCGTGTTGGTCGTTGACATTGGTCAGGCTGAACTGATAGCTCATACAGCCACCAAGTTCAAACTCCTCGCGGAACGAAACGCTGTAAACCACGCCTTTGGTCGTGGAAAACAGGTAATCGCCGAGGTCGGTCAAAACAACTCTGTAAGGCGATTGCTCGTTAATGCGCTGAAGCGAGAGCGGGTTCATGCAATGCCGTATTTTTTGTAGATATCGACAGAAGCGTACTCCTTAGCTCGCTCCACCATCTCCTTTTTATGCTCAACGATTTGCTTGAATCGCTGAACGGCCAGTTCCTTTGGTACTTTCATCGTTTTCGTATTGTTATTTCGTTGGTTTCGTTTGCAAAGATACAAAAAATGCCCGAACCGCCAAACGATTCGGGTGGTTTTTTGTTTTCGGGAAGAAAAACCTGGGGTTCGATGTATTTTTTCAACTGCGGCTGACCTGCAAACCGTTCTGGCTGAGCGTCATGTCCACAAATCGGGCGTTGGCGTTGAGTCTGTTCTGCTGGAGCGTCTGGCGGATGCGGGCCGCTGCCTCGGGGTCTTTCGCCACCATGTAGAGATAGCCGCCGCCACCTGCGCCCGGGAGTTTATAGCCGAGGCAGAGGTCGTCGATGAGGGCGGTCAGTCGGGCTACTTCGGGCGGATTCGTGCCGCTGTCGAGTCGCTGGTTTTGCTGCCAGGTCTTCCTGAGCAGGCGTCCCATCTCGCTGAAATCCTCGCGTTGCAGCGTTTCGTACATCTGCATCGTGTGCTGTTTCATCTGGCGGAGTTGGGCGATTTCTTCATGTTGGTTGAGGAACATCCGCCGCACAATCTGCGCCAGAATGGCCTTCGCCGTGCGCGTGATGCCCGTGTAGTAGAGCAGATGGCAGGCGCGGTAGTCGGGATAGGTGAAGAGTTGCGTGGGGAGCCATCGGGCGATGGGTTGCTGATGGAGTCCGCGCTCCGTTTGCAGGAGTTTCACGCCGGGGAGCAGGCCGCCGAACTGGTCTTGCCAGCCGCCGCCCGTGGTGAGGAGTTGTTCGAGGATGAGCGTGCGCCGGCCGATTTCGTTTTTGTCCCACGAAAGGCCGCAGAAATCGCTCAGCGCACCCAAAACCGTGCCTGCGAGGATGGAACTGGTGCCGAGTCCGCTTCCGGCTGGAATGGCCGAGAGCATCGTGAGTTCAATGCCCGAGCCGAAGGCGCTCAACTGCTCGGCGAGCGTGGCGTATTTTTCGGCCGAAAAGTCAGGCAGGAAGCCTGCGAGCGCGAGGGCCGCCTTGGGAATGGAGAACGGACTGCCCACGCGGTTGAAGTCGGCGAGTTGGTCGTAGGTTTCCACGATTTCGGTGGCTCCGAGGTCGATGCTCTTCAAGACAACATGATTCTCGCGACAGGGCTTCACATAGGCCTGCAAAGGCTGCTGACCGTTGAGTTCGATGGCCATGTTGATGACGCTGCCGCCCTCCATGAGGCAGTATGGCGGCGTGTCGGTCCATCCGCCGGCAATGTCGATGCGCACGGGGCTGCGGCCCCACACGATTTGGTCGGCATAGACCGAGAGTCGCGGATGCTGTTTTTCCCTGACGGCATCGGCTGTGATGGATTCGCTCAGCAGTTCAAAAGCCGTTTTCTCCCGAACTCCTGAACTCCTAAACTCCTGAACTCCTGAACTCCCGAACTCCCGAACTCCTGAACTCCCGAGATTCCGAACCTCCTCGCGAAACATGGCGTTGCTCATGCGCAACAGCAGCGGTTCGTCGGCAGGAAGTGGCTCGGGCGCGGGAATCTGGCTCGCGGCGAATTCTCGGGCCGCGTCTTCGAGGTCAATCTGATAGAAAACGCTGTGCTGATAGTTCTCGGCCAAGGCCGGCCAGTTCGTCGCTCGAAATTCGCGGCGCTGCGCCATGAGTCGGCGCAAATTGGCCTGCGTGGAGATGTCGTCGGCACTCAGGCGACGGCTTTTCTCCCAAACCTTGCGGCCTTCGTCGAGATTCTTCTCGCCCAACATCCAGCGGAGCACAAGTCCCATGTCGTCGATATTTCCGACGACGGGGAAAAGCGGCTCAAACTGCTGGTCGCCAGCGAAGGAATCGTCGATTTGATACGGTCTGACGGCCCATTCCTCCGCGCCAATCGGCACGATGTCGATACACTGGCCCTCGGCGAGCGAAATCGGCCAGTTATTTTCGGGAACGCCCGTAATCAGATGGTTGCAGCGGAGCGTCCAATCGGCACCGATGCAACTGTTTTCAATCCAAATATTCTGGTTTTCGGCCGTCAGACGCATCCGATTCTCGGCATTTTGCTGGAAAATCGACGGATGCGGCTTTCGGGCGTGGTGCAGGATTTCGCGCTGGTCGTTGACGAGGTTTTGAATCAAGAGCATCGACGAAATCAGTTCGCGCGACGTGCCGAAATGGTAGAATTCGCCGCCTGGGAGGGGCAGAATCGCCACTTTCAACTGCGAGAGTTCGTCGTCTTGAAGCGTGGGCTGCGTGCCCAGACTGCAACCGAACTCGCTGTAGAGGTCGTATTGGCCCAATTGGCCATTATTTTTCGACGAGCGCTTCATGAGCAGTTCCACAGCCCTGTCGCTCAGCATCCACACGCCGATGTCGGTCAGGTAAAGGTGGTCGCGAAGCAGTTCGTTCAGGGTCTGAACCGAGGGCTTTTGCAGCATACATTTCAGTTCGTCGGGATGCTCGCGCGACATGACGAACACGCCGTGATGCGTGGCCGTCTCGGCATTGAGCCACAGCCCGTAGCACACCACGTCGGCATCGGGAATCGGCTGCAACGCCTCGGTGGCGCGGATATACACGTCGCCACTGACCACCATCGTGTGGAGCCCCTCGGGGGCCATTTCCATCATCTGCTCGTAGAGCGGCACCTGCAACGACAGCAAATCTTGCGAAAGCCGCTGTCCGCGCTCCCAGCGGAACACGGGAATCGGCGTCAGAATCTTGCCCGACGGCGCATACGACGGCAACCGACGGCTCTGTCCGCCGGCGTGGAGCAAAATTCGCTTCTCGGAGGCGAGCCATGTCTGAAAAGACGGCTGATTCTCGGCTGAACAGGCCTGCCGGAGCAGCCACGCCGTTCCCCCACCCGACCCGAGTTTCTGGCCGACGGGGTCGTTTGTACAATACCATTCCTCACGCGAATAGCCCGTAATGTCATGAAAACACGACACCAGATTGGGCGGAAGCGACAGCAGTTTCTTCATTTCACTCGTTCCTCCGTTTTTTAAAGACCAAGAATCCGCACCCCAGAATCGCCAGCAGCAAGAGCAGCGACGCGGCGTAGGCGATGGTTTCGGTGCGCTGGATGGAGCGGGGCTTGAACGTCAGCGTGACTTCATGCTCGCCGGGTTTCAAGTTGAGCGCGCGCAACACGTAGTTGACGCGACCCAGTTCGGCTGCCTCGCCATCGACCGTGGCCGTCCAGCCGGGATAATAAATCTCGGAGAAGACCACGACGCCGCCTTTTCCCGAAACCACGTTGTATTTCAGTTCGTTGGGCTCGTAAGCAGTCAGCGTGACGACCGAAGCCGTGTCTTGCTCGACGGCCTCGCCCAGCACTTCCTTGAATTTCACGTCGGCAACGGCTTCGTGGCGCAAATCCACCTGTCCGAGCCGCGACAGTTCCTCATTGGCGTTCTGCACATAAGTCACCTTGTCCACAAACCACGCATTTCCGTAGGCGTAGGGGTTCATGATGGGCACGGTCTGGCCGCCTTGCAGCGGCATGATGACGTATTTCATGTTGAGCATGTTCAACACGGGATAAATCGAGTCGCCGGCCAGTTGCGTCATGTCGCCCTGCGCCTCGGCAATGGCGGGCATCATTCGCTGCATTTCTGGGGCGATATGCGCCTCGATGAGTTCCTGATAGCGACGCAGTTTGGCGGCGTGATAGCCTCCGATTGACTTATGGAAATACGACGTCTCGTTTTCGTTGAACGTGTTGGAGGCGAGGTTCAGGACGCGATAGTCGAGCGACTTGTCTTCGAGAATCTGGCGGTCGGTGGCCGTCATTTGCAAAGGCATTTCGCGCACGCTGCGCTCCACGAACAT
>JAFUVC010000001.1 GCA_017483785.1 Prevotella sp. | reverse complement strand
CTTCCTCGACCAGAGCGTGGTCGGACTGGGAGCCGAGAACTGCGCCGACAAGGAAAAAGGTGCCTACACGGGCGAAGTCAGCGCCGAAATGGAGAAATCGACGGGCGCGCAATACGTGATTCTCGGCCACTCCGAGCGTCGCGAATATTATAACGAAACGCCGGCAATCCTGCGCGAGAAAGTGCTTCTGGCCCAGAAAAACGGCCTGAAAGTGATTTTCTGCATCGGCGAGAGCAAGGACGAGCGCGAGGCCAACAAGCAGAACGAAGTGGTGAAGGCCGAACTCGAAGGCTCGGTGTTCAACCTGCCGGAAGAGGATTTCCGCAAGATTATCATCGCCTACGAGCCCATCTGGGCCATCGGCACCGGACTGACCGCCACCGCCGAGCAGGCTGAGGAAATCCACGCCTACATCCGCTCCATCATCGCCGAGAAATACGGCAAGGCCGTCGCCGACGACACGTCCATCCTCTATGGTGGCTCGTGCAAGGCATCGAACGCCCCCGAACTCTTCGCCAAGCCCGACATCGACGGCGGACTCATCGGCGGTGCATCGCTGAAAGCAGCCGATTTCAAAGGCATCATCGACGCTTTTAATAATTAATCATCAGGAATTAGTAATTAATAATTTACAACGGGTGTGAAAAATGAACTGCTGAAAAAGGTTGGCCTGGTTTTGCCTTTTTGCCTTTTTGCTTTTATGCCATCGTCGGCCCAGACCTATCTTGACCATCTGCAACAGAAAACGCAGGGGCTGGGAACCGTTGCCGTTCATCAGGGAAAGGACATCGACGACCTGGTCAACGGCACCATAACGACAAAACCCGTCGCCCCGACCACTCCCGCGACCGCCGCAGCAGCCACAAAACCTGCGGAAACCAAGACCGAGGAGCCTCCGAAAGAGGAGCCGAAGGAAAGAGTTGCGCTCAAACCCGATATGCCCAAGACCGACACCGAAGGTACCACCGAGCCCGAGGTAGATATGAGCAAGAAGGTGATGCGCAACAGTTACAAGGTGACGGGATTCCGCGTGCAGGCCTATGCCGGCGGCAACACGCGCGAAGACAAGCGCAAGGCCGAGGAGGCCCGCGACAAAATCAAGCGAGCCTACCCGTCGGAGCCCGTCTATGTGCATTTCTATTCGCCGCGCTGGATTTGTCGCGTGGGCAACTATCGCACCCAAGAAGAAGCCAACCGAATGCTTTCCAACATTCGCAAACTCGGCTACCGGCAGGCTGTGGTCGTGAAAGGGAAAATTACGGTACAATATTGATATGATAGAAACCGAAATCTACGTTCGCGAGGGAGTTGACGAACTCGCCTCCCACTATCGGGCAGCCATTCAGTTGCTGGGCGAAGACCCCGAGCGCGAAGGCCTGCAAAAAACGCCGATGCGCATGGCCAAGGCCATGCAGGTGCTCACGCGAGGCTATCATCAAGACCCTCACAAGGTGCTCACCGACGCACTTTTTGCCGAAACCTACAACCAGATGGTCATCGTGAAGGACATCGACGTGTTTTCCCTTTGCGAACACCACATGCTCCCCTTCTACGGCAAGGCCCACGTGGCCTACATCCCCAACGGCTACATCACCGGACTGTCGAAAATAGCCCGCGTGGTCGATATCTACAGCCATCGGCTGCAAGTGCAGGAACGGCTGACGCAGCAAATCAAGGACTGCATCCAGCAGACGCTCAAGCCACTCGGCGTGATGGTGGTCATCGAGGCCAAGCACATGTGTATGCAGATGCGCGGCGTGGAAAAGCAGAACGCCATCACCACCACGAGCGACTTCAGCGGAGCATTCAATCAGGCCAAGACGCGCGAGGAGTTCATGAATCTTCTTCGCGGTTCATCACCCACCTCTTAACACCCATCACCCATGAAACTGATTTCCTGGAACGTGAACGGCCTTCGCGCCTGTGTCGGAAAGGGCTTTTCCGACGTTTTCGAGCAACTCGACGCCGACTTTTTCTGCCTGCAAGAGACGAAAATGCAGGCCGGACAACTCGATTTGCAATTTCTGGGCTACCAGTCGTACTGGAACTACGCCGACAAGAAAGGCTACTCCGGCACGGCCATCTATACGCGCCACACGCCGATTTCGGTCAGTTACGGCATCGGCATCGACGAGCACGACCACGAAGGCCGCGTCGTCACCCTCGAAATGGCCGATTTCTACCTCGTCTGCTGCTATACGCCGAACTCGCAAGACGGCTTGAAGCGCCTCGACTACCGCATGAAGTGGGAAGACGACTTCCGCGCCTATCTGCTGCGGCTCGACCAGCAGAAACCCGTCGTTCTCTGCGGCGACTTGAACGTGGCGCACGAGGAAATCGACCTGAAAAACCCGAAATCGAACCGGAAAAACGCCGGTTTTACCGACGAGGAACGCCAGAAAATGACCACGCTGCTCGGCAGCGGTTTCACGGACTCGTTCCGCTTCAAATATCCCGAGGAAGTGAAGTATTCGTGGTGGTCGTACCGCTTTCAGGCACGCGAGAAGAACGCAGGCTGGCGCATCGACTATTTCATCGTGTCCGACCGCCTGCGCGACCGGATTTCCGACGCGAAAATCCACACGGAAATCATGGGCAGCGACCACTGTCCCGTGGAACTCACCCTTCAATAATATTATAGGTAAATGTCGTGAAGTGCGGTTCCCGAAGTGAAGGAATCCATGTGCACGTCGTTGATGACACCCGGAATGAAGCCCGGATTGTCGTGCCGCCACATATAGAAATGCCGAGACCTCACTTTCGGCTGCTTTTCATTTTCGTCCATAATGAAAAGCGGAAAATCCTCAAATCGCGGATATAAATACGTGTCGTAGAACTCCAAAGTCGTCCTGATAATGGGCAGACTGCCGTAGAAATCGTTCACCAGCCACGCAAACAGCGCCAGACTGTCTTGCACCTGCTGATGGGTCCACCCGCTGATGCTTTTCTCGTCGAGTTCAACCATCGGAATCAGGTGCTGGGCAGCGTGGTCCACGTGCTTGTTGAAGTTGAAGAACTGTCCTTCGGTGCTTTCCTTGGAGTGGAACCGGTGGTACGAGCCAATCAAGAATCCGAAGTTATACGCCGACTTGACGTTGGCCATGTAGCGCGAATCCACGTGGGTGAGGCCTTCCGTGGCTTTCAGATAGACGAAATCCACCAAGTGGTCCATGGAGACTGACTGCCAGTCCACATAGCCCTGCCGCTCTGAAATATCGATACCGTTGTAGGGCAGCGCAGAGGCGTTCTGCACAAACGTGTCGTTTTCGTCCTTTTCCCACGGGTCCTCATGCTCTTGCGGCTGCTTCAGCACCACTCGCAGAGCATAGAACGCGACGAACAGAATTGCCGCAATCACCGTTAACGTATTTATCAGTTTTTTCCGTAACATTTCTAAAATACTAAACTTATGGTGGCCCTGACATTGACCGGCTGCCCGAGTTCCATGCCCGGATTCCATCGTGGCAGCGCCCTGACGGCCTTGACTGCCTCCCTGTCGAACGAGGGTTCCAGCGGTTCAACTACGCGAACGTCATGCATCAGGCCATCTTGGTCAATCAGCACCGACAATTTCACCTTGCCGTGTATGCCGCTGTCTTCCATTCCTTCCGGAACTTGTAAATTTTGCTTGATCATATCCGGCAAGCTCACGTCCTTTCGCATCGAGGTGGGCATCACTTCAGCCTTGTCAAGCACGGGTTCGCCTTTCCACTGGTGGGGAAGTTCAAAGACCTGCGGCTCTCGTTTGCTCTTTTTCAGGGGTTTCAGCAGTTTTTTTGCCGTTCTTGTCAGATAACCGCCCATGTTTGACGCGTCGATAATCACGTCGTTCAAGGCATTTAGGTCTTCTTCGTCCTCAACGCGCAGCAGAATGCCGTTGTCAACCATGCAGGCATCGTGGATGTAAAGCGGTTTCATCTCGCCGTCCACGTAGGCGTGCATCAGCAGAACCCTCGTGGTGAAGAAATCTTTCCACATATCCTCGTAGTGCAGAAGTTGGTTGCGCCGAAGGATGCGCTGCTTCTCGATGTCGTAGGTGATGAGTATGCTCACTTCTTGCTTGGTGAACTTCGATTTCGGCCCCGGATTGCACGAGCCGCTGATTTCAAACGATGCGAAGCGGCCTTGGGCGTGGCCCAGAAGCCTGAGCGAGAGGTCCACGTAGCAGTATTTGTCGTCGTCGGGCAGCGAATCGAGGGGCTGAGTGACGGGTTTTCCGAAAATATCCTTGAATTGTGCGTAGGCAGCGTCGAAATCGTGGTGATGGAAGCCGAACAGCCGCTCGATAATGAACGACTTGAGCGAATCGACCCTGTCGCCGTCGATGATGTCGGGCCACTCAAGGTTCAAGTCGATGACGTTCATTTGGCCGTCGTCATGATAAAACAGATGCTCTTTCACATAGCGAACACTATATTGCACGGTCGCAGCCTCTGCTTCCATCGAAAGCATCAGGAAAAGCGCCATACAAATCAGAATTCTTCTTGCCATGCCTTAATTTTCTTAATCTCCGACAATCATTTCGCCCATGAAATGCATCGAATCTCGGTTATCACTGTTCACCATGACAGATGCCCTTCCGTTGTCGAAAACTTCTATCCGATAGAAAAGCACCTCGAGTCGCCGCTGTACCACCAATTCCACGAAATAGCCGTCTTTCTTCAGACGGCCGGACTGATACTGCGCAATCTTGTCGGTGAAATTCAACCCCGACTGACTGCCGTATTCAGCGCGGCGAACCTCTCCGAAAAACGGCAGGTTGCTCTCAATCACCTCGCCGTTTCTGACCTGGAGGTCGTAGCCGTAACTGAGGTTGCGCGACCGCATTCGCTGTGGATTGACGTAACTGACCTCGATGGTGAAAGTCTGCTGCCGAAGAGAATCCGCCACGGCCTGCGCCACCCGGATTCGCCTTTCAGCCTTTTCTGCCTGAGTAGCCTGCGAGGTCGAGCACCCCGTCAGCAGTACAAAAAAAGCCATGATCGATGTCAGCAAAAGCGATTTTTTCATCCTTTTTTTAATTTTAATTTGCAAAAATACAAATAAAATTCGAGATAAGTTGAGATTTTACAGAATTTTTTATACCTTTGCCCGAAAATACAAGAAAATTATCCATGAATAAATTCAATCGTTGGCGAAAATCGCTTCAGACAAAGTCCACTCTGGCCATTATCATCATAGCGGGAATCCTCATTGAACTGACTTCCGCCGTGCAATACTGGTATGCCCAGAAAGGCATTCGCGAGGCGGTGCAAAACCGCGCAGAAAGCGAATTGCGGGTGAAAGGGCTGGAAATCCAGAAAATCATGACGGCCATGGAAACGGCTGCCCACAACATGAGTTGGCTCATGGAGCAGCAACTCAACAGCCCCGACTCCATCAAGGGACTTCTGCGCCACATCGTGGAAAACAACCCGACCATCGTCGGCTGCGGAATAGGGTTTGAGCCCAATTTCTATCCGCAATTCGGCCATTGGTACGAGCCCTACGCCTCGAGACTTGAAAACGGCAACATCGAAGTCAGGCAGATTGGCTCGGAGCACCACAAATACCACGAGGCCGAATGGTACGCCAAGACGATTGCCACTGACAAAGACTATTGGTCGGAGCCGTATTTCGACGACGCGGGCGCCTTGGAAACACTGTGCTCCTATGCCGTTCCCATTCGCGATTCGAAGAGAAGAATTGCGGGCGTGCTCTGCGTGGACGTGTCGCTCGAATGGCTGAGCAGCATCATCAACGCCAACCCCATCTACCCGTCGTCCTACAATCTGCTCATCTCGCGCTCCGGCCAGTTGATGGCCTGCCCCGTGGAGAGCCTCGTGATGAAAGCCAGCATCCAAGAGGCCACCTCAAGGGTGGAAGACACCACCGTGAACCGCGTGAACAGAGATATTATGTCGGGAATCAGGGGAAAAGCCACCATCATCAACGAAAAAGGAGAGAAAGACTACGTTTTCTATGCTCCTGTCGAGGGCGAGACTGGCTGGTCGATGGCCGTGGTGTGCAGCGACCGTGAGATTTTCTACGGCTTGCGCCAAGTCGGCTTCAACCTGTTTCTGCTCATGCTGGCCGGACTGGGCCTGCTCGCTTACATCATGTTCCGCACCATTCGCGGATTCAAGACACTGCAAGCCGTCAACGCCGAAAAAGAGCGCATCGGAAGCGAACTGCACATCGCCAGTGCCATTCAGATGGGTATGCTGCCGAAGATTTTCCCGCCCTATCCCGAGCGCGACGACGTGGACATCTACGCCTCGCTCGTTCCGGCCAAGGAAGTGGGCGGCGACCTCTACGACTTCTACATCCGCGACGAAAAACTGTTTTTCTGCATCGGCGACGTATCGGGCAAAGGCGTTCCGGCATCGCTCGTCATGGCCGTCACGCGAAGCCTGTTCCGCACCGTCTCGGCCCACGAAGCATCACCGAGCCGCATCCTCACCATCATGAACGAATCCATGTCGGACATGAACGAGTCGAATATGTTCGTGACGCTCTTCGTGGGCGTGCTCGACCTGCCAACCGGCCGACTCCACTACAGCAACGCCGGCCACGAGGCTCCGCTGCTCATCGGGCAGGGCATCGGCCTGCTGCCCATCGAGTCGAACGTCCCCGTCGGAATCATGCCCGGATGGAAATTCACCGACCAGGAAGCACTCATCAAGCCGCAAACCTGCATTTTCACCTACACCGACGGACTGACAGAGGCCGAAAACCTCGAACACCAGCAGTTCGGCAAGCAGCGCATGTCCGATGTGGCACAAGAATTGCTGGCAGAGAACCAGCATAAGCCCAGTTCACTCCTCGACAGCATGACGAAAGCCGTCCACGAATTTGTAGGCGAAGCCGAGCCGAGCGACGACCTGACCATGCTCGCCATCCAATACACCAAGCAGATTCTGGACACCCGATTCCGTCGCGAACTCACGCTGTCCAACGACGTTCAGCAAGTGCCGCGCCTGGCCGAGTTTGTCGATGAAGTCTGCGAACTGGCCGAGTTCGACATGAGCACAACCATGCAAATGAACCTCGCCATCGAGGAGGCCGTGGTGAACGTCATGAACTATGCCTATCCCGCCGGAACGAAAGGCGACGTGCACATTGAGGCGCAAGCCAACGACGTGCGCCTGAAATTCGTCATCAGCGACAGCGGAACGCCCTTCGACCCCACCGCCAAGGAACAGGTTGACACGACTCTCTCGGCTGAGGAACGCCCCATCGGCGGCCTCGGCATCCACCTCGTGCGCCAACTGATGGACTCCATCAACTATGAGCGCATCGACGGCAAGAATATCCTGACATTAAGAAAAAATTTTAACTAAACTTTGATTGATTTTATGAAAACAAGTATCGCAAAAGAAAATGGCAGCATCGTCGCCTTTTTTGAAGGCCGACTCGACACAGCCGCTGCCCAGCAAGTAGAACAAGACGTTACTCCGCTCTATGACTGCGCCGAAGAAGACATCGTCCTCGACTGCACACAGTTGGAGTACATTTCATCGAGCGGATTGCGCATCTTCCTCAGCATCCTGAAAAATGCCAAGTCGAAGGGGAAGCACGTCTATATCCGCAACATCAACGACGAACTGCGCAACGTGTTTGCCATCACGGGATTCGCCAATCTGTTTGAATTCAAGTAAAACGGAGGGAAAATCCCTGCTGAGGCTACGGAAAAGGGCATCTCGCACACTGCGGAATGCCCCTTTTTAGTTCCGTCGAAACGACTTACTTCACAAGTGCTGCACGAGCCGAGGCAACCTCCTCTTTCATCTCGTCGAGTTGCGTCTTCAACTGGTCAACCGTCATGGCATTCAGTTCTCCAAGCGGTTTCAGCGCAGTGGCAACCGGCTCAATTTCGGGGTCGTACTCCACCAGACGGCCAATGGCGTCGATGAGCAGCGTGGTGCGATAGGTGACGTTGGCAGCAGACTCATCGTCGAAAACCGAGAGGAATTTCTCCGAATTCTGGCTCATGACATACATCTCCTCAACGAGCGAGGCGGAAGCCAACTGCCAGAAATAATTGATGCGGCCATTGGCCTTCATGGCCTCGTAGAGACCTTCCGTGGCGGCGAAGAAGTCGGTCGAGTCCTTCACTTCCTTGAAAGACGGGTCGTTGATGTCGGCCATGAGTTTCGTGATAGCCTTCTCGTATTCGTCGGTCGGCATGTCGTACATGGCAGCGATGTTCTTGTCAACGGTCAGTGCGCTTGCCATGCGGTACATTTCAGCCAGCGTCGTGGCATTTTCGGCCACCGAGGGGTTGAACAGATAGTCGGGTTTCACCTGCTTTTCCTCTTCGGTCAGCTGAAGTCCGCCCTCGCCTTTCGTCACGAAGGGCAGTTGCTTGAGTTTTCCGAGGTTTGCGGCCAGGCTGTCGATTTCCATCTTGATTTTCTCCTCAACCTGCTCTTGGTCGAAACTCTTGGTTTCCTCAACCGTTTGCGCACTCTTGTTGCCTCCACATGCGGTGAAAGCCATTGCTGTGATTGCTACAGCGAAAATTGATAACTTTTTCATTTTCATTTTTGATTTTAATGGATTAATAATATTAAATATGTATATGATTTCAATTTATTCTTTTCGCAAGACCCGCCCGGGCCAGTCGGTCAGGAGCAAGACAACGGCGACGATGCTCATCAGCAGGATGATGCCCATGTTGAACCAGAGCGTCTTGACGTGCTGTCCAAAGACGATTTTCTCGCTGCTGTAGAACGGCGCGCGACCCATCTGGTTGTGGGGCGTGAGGTAAACCAGGCCGACGCGGGGCACGATGTAGTCGCCAACCACTTCCACCATGCGCTTCTGGTCGGCTCCGACCACGAATTCCTCCAACTTGATGTTGAAATGGTTTCGTTTCAGGTCGAGCAGCGCGTCTTTTCCGTTTGTGCGGATGAAGTCCGACACCATCGCGTCTTTCTTCAATGTGACCCGATTGGTCTTCTCCGAGAGCATTTTCCCGGCATTTTTCATGTATTGGCGCAGCGATTCGTAGGAATTGTCGCCCTGATACGGCTCGATGCCGACAAACTGCGTCAGCGTGGGCAGATTGGTCTGAATCACTCGCATGTGGGCCGGATTCACGTCTTTTCCGCGCTTCACCTCGTCGTTCATGGTTTCGAGTTGCGACTCAAGTTCATAGAGGAACGCCGTGTTGTAGAACTGCGTCTCGAACTTTTCCTTGTCGGTCTTGAAGAACGGCTTCTCGTAGGCATTGTCGGTGAAAGACGTCACTGCCAGTGCCTCGTAACTCCATCGCGAGGGAATCAAGTCGCCAATCAGCGGCACGTTGCCCGTGCTGCTTTTCGGTGTCAGGTCGGTGAAACTGACCACCAGTCCGCAGAGCAGAATCTGCGGGATGAGCAGAATGGGGATGCTGATGTAGATGGCCACGACCGAACTCAGGATTTGCGAGAGGAGCAGGCCCACCAAGTTCGACAGCAAGGCCGTCATGAACAAGATGAACCACCACGTGGCAAACTGGCCGTGCAGGCCCATGATGGTGTTGCCGACGAGGATGAACAGGAAGGTCTGAACCAGCGAAACCAAGGCCACGAAGACGATTTTCGACCAGATATAGCTGCCGTATGACAGTTGCAGGAATCGCTCGCGCTTCAGCAGTGCGCGGTCCTTGATAATTTCCTCGGCGCTGCCGCTCATGCCGATGAACGTGGCCACGATAACCGACATGAAGAAATAGCTCACCAGATTCTTGTTGTTCATCACGCTGTAGCCTTCGGGCGGCGCGTAGCGCGTCAGGAACGAGCACACCAGTGCCAGAACGGGTGCTTGCAGCAGTGCGATGGTCAGATATTGCCGATTGGTGATTTTCGTCTTGAAATTCCGCTCCAGGAAGATGAGGAACTGACGCCATCTGCCCGGCTTTTTCTGGTCGGACTTCGGCACGTCGCTGATTTCTGGCTCGGCCAACTCCGGCGCGTTCTTCAGGTAGAGTTCGTGCCACTCCTGCGGCGTCATTTTGCGCTCGTCGGAGACTTCTCCGCTGTTGCTGAGGGCCTTTTCGTCGATGATGTTGAGGACGATTTCCGGGTTCACGTTTCCGCAGGTCGGGCAGGCACTCGTCTCGGCGTCGGCATAGTTGGCCGCCGACTTGAAGTAGGTGATGGCGTCGATGGGATTGCCGTCGAACACGGGATAGCCGCCCTTGTCGAGCAGCCACAGGCGGTCGAAGAGTTTATAGACGTCGCTCGAGGGCTGGTGGATGTTCACCACGATGAGTTTTCCCTTGAGCGTCTGTTCTTTCAGCAGATTGACGACCTTTTCGGTGTCGGCCGACGACAGTCCCGACGTGGGTTCGTCGAGGAAGAGCACGGCCGGCTCGCGAATCAGTTCGAGGGCGATGTTCAGGCGTTTGCGCTGTCCGCCGGAGATGAATTTATTGATGGGCGAGCCCACTTTCAGGTCTTTTGCGGCGTCGAGTTCGAGGTCTTTAAGCGTCTTGAGCACGCGCTGGTCGATTTCCTCCTCCGACATGCCCTCGAAACAGAGTTTCGCCGTGTAGAAAAGGTTCTGATAGACGGTCAGTTCCTCAATCAGCAGGTCGTCTTGGGGCACGAAGCCAATCAAGTCCTTGGCCTGCGGCTCGGAAATGTCGTGGCCGTTGATGGTGATTCGGCCTTCCTGCGGCTTCAGGCTGCCGTTCAGAATGGAGAGCAGTGTAGATTTTCCCGTTCCCGAGCCGCCCATAATGGCGAGGAATTCGCCGCTGTGGAGCGTGAAACTCAGGTCGTGCATTCCGTTGTCGCTGTTCGGGAAGCGGAAATTGATGTCGCGTCCGCAAAATTCCACGCGCTCCTTCTCGCCTGCCCATTTTCCCATTTTCCGGTGGTGGGCCTCAAGAATGGTGGAGTAATAGACAGGATTTCCGTTTTTCCCCTTCAGCACGCTGCTCTGCAAAAAGACCTGATAACTGCCGGGAAGCACGGGCACGTCGTTGAGCAGCACTTTGTCGGTGCCGTTGTAGGTGAAGACGACCGTGCCGTTTTCGGGCTGAATCAGCGTTTTCAGCGGGCCTTCGAAGCCGTCCAACTGGTGAATGAGGACGTGGTCGGTGGGCTTGTCGCTCACGAAATCGGCAAAATCACGATAGAGCGACTCTTCCACGCCGAATTTCTCGGCCATCGTGTCGAACATCGGATGAATCTTGCCCTCTTTCGAGCCGCAGAATTCCATAAGACGAAGCAAGAGCATCTCGCCTTCGCGGGCCTGGATTTTTCCTTGGAGATTGTCGCAAATCGAGGCCACAACCTCCTGCGTATTCAGGTCATCGGTCATTTCATAGACTCCGCGCATGTCGCTGTAAAGGTTCAGGTAGGAGTCGATGTTTCGGATGCCAAAATAGTGACGCAGGTAGTTCACGAGCATGGTCTTTGCCCGTGTCTCATCCACTTGCTCTTCCTTGCCAAACAAGGCAAAAAGGCTCAGAAAACTAGATAGAATTATATCTGTCATCTTATTTTAATCTGCAAATATACAAAATAAATTCATTCAGCAACCTCTTGACAGGTTAAAAAAGTTTAACTTAATATCCAAATATCTCCTCGGTGGTGAGCCGACGGACGGGCGCAATTTTCTCGAGCGACTCTATGTCGAGTTCTTTTTCATCGCCGAGAATGACGTAGCGATAGGGCTTCTGGGCCATGTTTTGCTGCTCGAAGCGCACGATGTCGCTCAGTTGCAGGCTGGGCAGTGCCTCGTAGATGGTTTTGTTGATGTCGTAGTCGATGCCCTGGTTCTTGGCCGACAGCCACGCGTTGATGAGCGAGAACTTCGTGGTTCGCTGGCTCTGGAGGCGCTTGGTGAGCGCGTCTTTGGCGATGCGGAAGGCCGTTTCGCTCTCGGGAATCGTGTCGAGAATCTGGTGGAACTGGCGCACGCAGTCCATCATCTTGTCGTTTTGCGTGATGATGTGGGTGAAGAAGTATTCCGGCTGGCCTTTGTAGGTGGGCTCCACATAGGCGGCGTAGGCGTTGTAGGCCAGTCCGCGGGCCTCGCGCATCTCTTGGAAGACGATGGTGTTCATGCCTCCGCCGTAGTATTCGTTGAACAGGGCCTTGACGGCGGCTTCCTTCGGCTGCCACGGGCGCTGTTCGTTGTGAATCATGCGCATGTAGATGTTCTTGGCGTCGTAGGGCGCGATGAGGATTTCGTTCTCGGGCGTGGGCTGCATGGCGTAGTGCTTGCCTTGGGGCACGGGAAGGAACTTCTTGCCGGTCTTGTGGTTCTTGGTGACGACGGCGTTCAGTTCTTTCTCGGTCAGCGGGCCGTAGTAGAGCACGGTGTGCTCGTAGTTCTTGAGGTTTTTCAGCAGGTTGAGCAGTTCCTGCGGGTCTTGCTGTCGCAGTTGGGCGATGCTGAGGTCGTGGCGGGCAGGGTTGTAGGGGCCGTAGATGCCATACTGCACCAGTCGCGAGAAGTTCTGCTGCTGGTTGAGTTTGGCGTCGTTGCGGGCCTTTTCCTCCAGTCCGATGATTTGCTTGGCGGCCTCGTAATCGACTTTGGCGTTCTGCATGAGGTGTTCGAGCAGCGACAGGGCCTGCGGCATGTTCTCGGCCAAGCCCGTCAGCGTGACGTAGAGGTTGCGCGCGCCGACACTGATGCGATAGTCGCAGGCCAGTTTGTAGAACTGCTGCTTGATTTGCTCGTTGGTGAACTTGTTGGTGCCGAGCACGTCGAGATAGTCCTTGGCGTAGGCGTAGCGCAGGTCGGCATCGTTTCCGAATTTGTATTCAAAAGCGAGCGTGAAGCGGCCGTTTTCGGTGTTCTGCACGTAGATGTAGGGCAGGTTTTTCTTCGTCGTGCCGAAAGCGAGGTCTTTCTTGAAGTCGATGAATCGGGGTTCGATGGGCTTCACCTGCGAGTTCTGGATGTCTTTCACGAACTGGCTCATCATGTCGCGATTGGTGGGAATCGGCGTGATGGCGGGCTTGTCGATTTTCTTCTGGTTCGGGTCTTCGCCCTGTCGCTTCAGCACGCTGACGTAGTTTTGTCCGAAATGACGGCGCGCAAAGTCAATCACCTGCTGCTTGGTGATGCCAGAAATGCGGTCGAGGTAGCCCACTTGCTGTTCCCAGGGGATTTCGTTGATGTAGGTATCGACGAACAAGTCGGCACGGGCGCGATTGCTCTCCAGCCGCGTGAAATAGTTCAGTTTGGCGTTGTTGATAATCGACGGCAGCAAGTCGTCGGAGAAATTGCCGTTTTTCAGGTTTTCGACCTCGGCGAGCAGCAGCGCGCGCACTTCCTCGAGGGTCTGGCCTTCTTTCGGCGTTCCGCCCATGATGAAGGCCGAGTAGTCGCGTAGCGACTCGCTTCCGCCCCAGCAGCCGAGCGTTTTCAGTTGCTGGTTGATGTTCAGGTCGATGAGTCCGGCGGTTCCGTTCGAGAGCATGTCGCCCACGATTTGGAGCGTGTCGGCCTGCAGCGAGTTGCCACGGTCGAAGCGCCAGCCCAGCCAGAGCGTCTCGGCCTCCAGACCGTAGATTGTGGTGTCGCGCGGAGCCGTGATGGGCTTCAGTGCGGGGAATTCTGGCTGACGGACGTCGGCTCCGGGCTTCCACTGACCGAAATACTTGTCGATGATGGCGATGGTTTCGTCGGGATTCAGGTCGCCGGCCATGCAGATGGCCACGTTGTTGGGCACGTACCATTTCCGGAAATAGTTCTTGATGTTCACAATCGACGGATTTTTCAGGTGTTCCTGCGTGCCGATGGTGGTCTGTGTGCCGTAGGGGTGGGTCGGGAAGAGCATTTTGCTCATCGACTCCCACAGTTTGCGCGAGTCTTGGGCGATGCCGATGTTGTATTCCTCATAGACGGCCTCGAGTTCGGTGTGGAAACCGCGAATGACCATGTTCTGAAAGCGGTCGCCCTGGATTTTCGCCCAGTTTTCGACTTCGTTCGAGGGGATGTCCTCGGTGTAGCACGTCACGTCGTTCGACGTATAGGCGTTGGTGCCCTCGGCGCCGATGGCCGACATGAGTTTGTCGTACTCGTTGGGGATGAAATACTGCGCTGCCACCTGACTCACGGAGTCGATTTCGCGGTAGGCCTGCCGGCGAGCCTCGGGGTCGGTCAGCAGGCGGTATTTCTCGTAGCGCGCCTCAATTTCGTCGAGCAGCGGAGCCTCGGCCTCGGGATTGTTGGTTCCGAAGAGTTTCGTGCCCTTGAACATCAGGTGTTCCAAGTAGTGAGCAAGGCCGGTGGTCTCGGCAGGGTCGTTTTTCGAGCCCGTGCGCACGGCGATGTAGGTTTGGATACGCGGTTTCTCGGTGTTCACCGAAAGGTAAACCGTCAGTCCGTTGTCGAGTGTGTAGATGCGCGTCTGCATCTGGTCGCCGGCAACGGTCTTGTACTCATAATTCTTGGCCGAAGCGCTCATCCCGAGCAGCAAAAGGCCGATGGTCAGGATTTTTTTCATATTTCGATATTATATAGGAAATCGTTGTAAGGATATTTCTGGACGTGGAGTTCGCGCACCTTCTGGTAGATAATTTTGCGAAATTCCTCCATGTTCTGCTTTTCGAGGGCTGAAATGAAGATACATTCGCCGAGTTTGGCCATCCACGTCCGTTTCAGGTCGTCGAGCGAGATGTTTTCCTTCGTGGGCGGCGTCAGGTCGTCGGGTTCTTTCTCCACCCACGAGTAATTGTCGATTTTGTTGAACACAATCAGCGACGGCTTTTCGGCGCAGCCGAGGTCGGCCAGCGTCTTCTCCACCACCTGAATCTGCTCCTCGAAGTCGGGATGCGAAATATCGACGACGTGCACCAGCAAATCGGCCTCGCGCGTCTCGTCGAGGGTCGATTTGAACGAATCGACGAGGTCGGTGGGCAGTTTCCGGATGAAACCGACGGTGTCGGCCAGCAGAAACGGCAGATTCTCGATGACCACCTTGCGAACGGTGGTGTCGAGCGTGGCGAACAGGTTGTTTTCGGCAAACACCTCGCTCTTCGACAGCAGGTTCATGATGGTCGATTTGCCCACATTGGTGTAGCCCACGAGCGCCACGCGGATGAGCCTTCCGCGATTCTTCCGCTGCGTGGTTTTCTGCTGGTCGATTTCCACGAGCCGCTGCTTCAGCAGCGTGATTCGCTGCTTGATGATGCGCTGGTCCATCTCCAACTGCGTTTCGCCCGGTCCGCGCAGTCCCACGGAGCCTTTTCCGCCGCCCGAACCCGAGCCGCCGCCCTGTCGCTCGAGGTGCGTCCAGAGGCGCTGCAGTCGGGGCAGCATATAGCGATATTGCGCCAGTTCCACCTGCGTTTTGGCGTTGGCGGTCTGGGCGCGCATGGCGAAAATGTCGAGAATGAGGCTCGTGCGGTCTAAAATCTTGACTTTCAACTCGTTTTCGATGTTTCTGATCTGCTTGGCAGAGAGTTCGTCGTCGAAAATCACCATGCCGACGGGCTGAGGAGCATTCCCCTCCGAATCTCCCTCCGGATGCGCCGCTTCAAAGTCATCGGCCTCGTCCTGACACTTTTTGATATACTCGCGGATTTCATCGAGTTTTCCCTTGCCCACATAGGTGACGCTGCTTGGGCCGCCCACGCGCTGCGTGAACCGCCTGACGACCACGGCACCGGCCGTTTCGGCCAGAAATTCCAGTTCGTCGAGGTACTCTTTCGTCTTCGCCTCGTCCTGCTCTTTCGTGATGAGGCCGACGAGCACGGCGGTCTCGGCCTTCGCCTCGGAAATGACAAATTCTTTCATATTACTCAACGCTGAAATTCTGGATATATTCACTCACATATTGCTTGAGCAGGCCAAGATCTTTGGTATATGTTTCCCAAATAAACAATGGACTGGTTGTGAAATAGCCGTGCACCAAGACATTGCGCATATCCACGATGTCGCGCCAAGGTACTTCGGGATGCTCGTCTCTAAATTCTTTCGTCAGCAAATTGGCGGCCTCGCCGATGACCATGATGTTATAGACAACCGCATGGTAGCACATTATGTCTGATTTCATTTCTTCGAATGTCTTTCCTCGAAGAAACTCATTCACTCGGTCGATGCACTCCTCAATATGGTGCAAGCGGTCAATATCTCTAATTCTTTCTCTCATAGATTATCTTTTTATCTCGATTTGCGAAAATTTCGGCAGCAGGGCGCAACGTTCCGTCTTCAACAAGATCTACCTTGCGCCCCAACCGTTCCTCCAACTCGCGCCACATTCGGGCAAAGGCGAACAAGCCGATGGGGGAACTGTGGTCGAATTTCACCAGTAAATCCACGTCGCTCTCAGGTGTTTCCTCGCCTCGGGCATACGACCCAAACAGCCAAACTTGAGACACGGGCTGCGTCTTGAAATAGTCGGCCAAGGTCTGTGTCATCATTTGTGTACTCATTTCTCCTTGTTTATATTGATGCTGCAAAGATACAAAAAAAGAAGCGAAACCCGTGAAAGTTTCGCTTATTTTTTTAAGGGAGTTACAGGAGTTCGGGAGTTGCAGGAGTTCAGACATTTCCCGCCCAACGGATGGAACTGCCAGTGCAACGTGGTGCAGGTGCTCAAGGGGAAATACCCCACCACGCCCGACAACGAGGTGGAACACCTCACCCGGCAGAACGACAGCGACAACCCCAAGGAGCAGTTCTTCCGATTCAATCCGGGACTGGAGCGGAAGACCTTCCCCGACTACAACCCCTATACCATACGCCGATGCCGCGACTGCGACATCGCAAAAGGCAACCTCAAACTCGCACGAACATCCATTCCAGACTACGAGATCTGTGCATCGTGCCGAATTTTGAGACAGTGTATGGAACAACCAGTATTTTCCAAAATAGACAACAAGGAAGGTTTCGACCGATTGAAAGCGGTTGCAAAAGAGGTGATGAAAGAATACGGAACTATTAGGGAAGATGATAGGAGATTTTATACAGGGCACCTTTTTCTCGGAAGGATGGGAAGAAGGGAACTCCTCCGCCATACGTGGACATCTGACGAATGTCAAGCCTTGTGTAAAATCAGTAAATGGTTTCCAAATATAAAAGATGGGAAATACCTTCACATCGATATGAGCCGTGCCAATTGGAAAAAGAAAATGGAAATCGACCACATACGCCATTTCGTTGTTTACAATATAACCATAGATGGGACGGAGTTCATCTTTAAAACGGCTGCAGTGGCAAAAAATACTCACTCTCATGGAAGAGTCATTGTAGAATCTCCGTATTCTTTAAAAAGAAAGGAGAGATTAAAATAAAGAAGAGCAATTAAGAGACCGGTGCAGGAGGCTCCCGCTGTGATCGATCTTAATGCTCTTCCTGACGGCAAAGATACAACAATAATTCGAACCACCAAAGAAAAATCGAAAAAAAATGAACGGAATGGCTAAAAAAACAACAAAAAGATGGCATTCGTCCATAAAAATAGAACGCCCAAGCACAACGTGGCTGGGCAGAGTCGCACAAAAAATGAGAATCCGAAGGGGGGAGATACAACTCCACGAACACTCGCGGCTTTCGCCCGCAGTTGCGCGAGAACTCTTCCCATTGCCCTTTCGCGTGTTTGATAGATTGCCATACAACTCCACACACCCGACAGAACAGATGTCAGTAAGCACGTCATACAGCCTAAAGTCAAAATCTTGCATGTCAGGCTGTACGACCCTATATCACCGAACACGGTTAGAAGAACGAGTAAAGTGGACGCTATGCCTGTGTAATGGCGAAGCAGACCTGACAATTCTGTGTTCAGGGCGGTTCTATGATTCGTTAATTCTCGAAATGTCGATAGACGATCTTCAGGGCTGGATATGATTGTCATAACAGTATTTTCTTGCAAAAATACGACAATTATTCCATTCCCTAAAAAAAAGTAATCAAAAACTATCCACTATTCACTATAAACTATTCGCTATGATTAAAAAACTGATTTTCGGCCTCCGTTACAAAATGGCCGTCAGAAAGGCCGACAAACTCCACAAGGCCACCAAGCGCAAGTTCCTCGTCGTCGTGCTCGGCGGAAAGCCCGCCGTGTTGTCGAAGAGGAAAGTCCGAAACCTCATCGCCACGCGCTATTTCCGCAAGGGAACCACCGTGCGCGACATCGAAGACCGCGCCCTCTACATCGCACAATAAACCAACAAAACAATACAACTATGGCTAACTGCAACAACGAAAAACTGAACTTCACCTGCGGGGGCGACCAGCAGGTGGTGGCAACGCTCCGGCGCGAGGGCGAGGTGTTCCCCGTAGAGCTGTCGGACGACGTAGTGATGAACATGGTGTCGGAGCGCGGCGAGCGCATCGGCGTGGGTGCAAATCCCACAGTTGGCAAAGCTATCAATAAAGATAGCCGTGAAAAGCGGGGATTAGTTTTTCGGCTTCCGTTTTTCAAATTTGATGAGCAGCAGCCCGATGCCCGTCCAAATGAGTTCGCGGACGCGCACGATGAGGGCCACGAAGGTGCCGGCGCTGGCGGTCATGCCCAGACCGTTGACCGACATGAGGAATCCGCCCTCGCGACCGCCGAGTTGGAGCGGCATGAAGAAGAGCATGTTGGCGAAGAGCGACGTGAAGGCGAGGATGAGGATGCACTGCACGAAATTGACCGAGGGCAGGATGATGAGCAGGATGAAGAAGATTTCCAGTGCGGAGGCCACGCGACAGAGCAGTTCGAGGAGCACTGCGCAGACCAAGACGTGGGGCTTCTGGTGGTGAAGGGCGGCAATTTGCGTGTCGATGGTGTCGAGTTGTTCGCGGTGGGTCTCGATGAATTTTCTGGCCCATTTTTTCACGAAGGGAATGTGTCGGAGAAGGTTCATCGCCCTTACGGCGAGGCCTTTCCGATAGCCTGCCATGAAGAACCACACGCCGAGCAGGCAGAATGCGCCCGTGAGGGTGAGGAGCGTGCCCATGAACAGATTGACGGGCTGCGTGAGGATGTAGAGGAGGATGGCGAGCAGCCAGAACCAGAAATGGCTGAAAATGTGGGTCATGGCGTAGAGGATGACCGACGAGGAGGCACGCTCGGTGCCGATTTTCGGTGCCAGCGACATGACGCGATAGGGCTCGCCGCCCATCAGTCCGCCGGGGGTGGCGTAGTTCAGGGCGAATCCGCTGACGGTGATTTTATAGAGCCACCAGAAACTCAGGGGCGGCTTTTCGTTGCTTTGGCTTCTGATGATGAGGTACCACGTGGCCGTGTTGAACACATAGAGCACGCTCCACAGGGCCAGAACGGCAAAAAACCAGTAGCCCGTGTGCTTCAGTCCGCTCCACACCTCGCCGAAGTCGAGTTGTGTCACCATCACTGCCAGCACCAGCAGGCCGAAAATGAAAAAGCCGTTCTGATATTTTTTCTTCATCTAAAAAACGCCTTATTCCTGCGATTCGTCTTCGGTGGGCGCGTTTTCTTGCTTTTTCGGCACGGAGAAACGCACTTTTTCGCTGTCGTCGCGCTTCTCGTGGAATAGTTTCGGCAGCGGATTGGCCAAGGGTTCGTCGAAGTTGCGCCGATTGCGGCAGATGTCGATGGCGGTGTAGATGGCCTGGCGGAAGGAGTTCTCGTCGGCCACGCCTTTTCCGGCATTCTCGTGGCAGGTGGCGTCCAGCGGCATGGTGCAGGGCACGGGCAGTCCGGCGACGCAGACGATGCTGTCGGGCGACGACAGCGTGCGGAACGGGATGGCGCCCTGGTCGTGATACATGGCCAGAATGCCGTCGAAGACCTGATATTTGCCCGAGCCGAAGAAATCGGCGGCGGGATAGGGTCCAAAGGCCTGTTTGCCTTTCTCGGTGAGTTCCTTGATGGCGGGCAGAATGGCCTCGGTCTCCTCAGTGCCGTCGGCATTCGGGTTCAGTGCCAGCACGGCCACGCGCGGGTTGCCGATGCGCAGGTCGCGCTTCAGCAGGCTGAAAAAGATGTCGGCTTTTTTCAGGATGTTTTCTTTCGTCACCTTTCCAACGGCCTCTTTCATGGTGGAGTCGGCGTTGGCGAGGGCAATGCGGAGGTTCGGGTCCATCAGGACGACCAGTCCCTGCCGCTTCACTTCGGCATTTTGCACGACGGGAGCCAGCACGAGCGTGTCGAACCGGCCTTCCTTCTGGTCTTCAATGGCCTTTTTCAGGGCTTTGGCTCCGGCTGCGGCGGCTTCCTCGGTGGGCACGCCCAACTCCACTTTCACTTCCTCGTCGAAACACGTCAGCAGGTTGAGTTTGCCGTCGCGGATGTCGTCGGTGGAACTGATGATGGTGAATGGTGTCTCGCTGGCGAGTGCCTTGCGGTGATACGACGCCACTTTCGGGGAGCCGTAGATGACGGGTGTGCAGAGTTCTAACATTTCCGGATCGGCAAAAGCCTTGAAAATCAGTTCATATCCGATGCCGTTTGTGTCGCCGTGGGTGATGGCTACGCGAATTTTCTTGTTGTCCATATTTTTTAGATGTATTTTTTTATATTAACTGAGAATCTTGGTTTTTATTGTTTTCGCCGGCCGTGGAAAGCAGTCCGCAGGCCGCGTAGATGTCTTCGCCGCGCGAGGCGCGGATGGTGGTGAAGCAGCCGTGCTGCGTCAGGTAGTCGCGAAGTTTCAGCATCGACTGCTCGTCGGTGCCCTGAAGCGGCACGCCCGGAATCTGGTGGAACCTGATGAGGTTGATGCGGCAGTCGAGCCCTTTCAGCAGGTCGATGATGGCCTTGGCGTGGGCTTTCGAGTCGTTGACGCCCTTGAAGACGATGTATTCAAACGAGAGTCGGCGCTGGTGGGCGAAATCGTAGTTGCGCAGCAGTTCCACGGTGTCGGCGATGGACTGCGACCGCTCGGCTGGCATCAGTTCGCTGCGCTGCTCGTGGAACGGCGAGTGGAGGCTGATGGCCACGTGGCACTGGCTTTCGTCGAGAAATCGCTTGAGTTTCCCGCGCACGCCGACCGAACTCACCGTGATTCGCCTCGGGCTCCACGCCCAGCCCCAGTCGGCCGTCAGGACTTCGATGGCCCGCTGCACGGCACTGAGGTTGTCCATCGGCTCGCCTTGCCCCATAAACACGATGTTTGTCAGCAGGTCGCGCTCGGGCAGTGCGTAAATCTGGTTCAGGATGTCGGCGGCGGTCAGGTTGCCATCAAAGCCCTGTTTTCCAGTCTGGCAGAACAGGCAGTTCATCTTGCACCCCACTTGGCAGGAAACGCACAGCGTGGCGCGGTCGCCGTCGGGGATGAGCACGGTTTCGACGTGTTTCGCAGTCGCGGCCTGGCCTGTGGTGTCGCTGCATTCCACGGGAAACAGGTATTTCACCGTTCCGTCAACGCTGCGCAGGCTCATGGTCGGCGCGTGGCAGCCCACTTCGTATTCGGCCTCGAGCCGCTCGCGATTCACCTTCGAGAGGTTTGTCATCTCGCCGATGGCAGACACGTGTTTCCCGTAAATCCATTGGGCAATCTGTCCGCCCGTGAAGGCAGGCATTCCCAATTCCGTCGCCATCGCTTTCAGTTCTGGCAGCGTCATGCCCAAAAGTCGTTTTTTGGTGCCGTTCATCGTCTTTTTTTGCCGGTCGTTGAACATTTCAAACTGCAAAGTTACAAATTTTTCGCCTCTTTTTGCCAAACTTCGACTTTTTTTTATAAATTTGCACGGAAAAAACGAACTAAATCTTATGAGAAATTCACGATGAGCGACCAAATCATCTTTTCATCGAACCGACATTCGCGGCGAGTGACGACCTTTGTGACGGGCAG
The DNA here is from genome assembly GCA_017483785.1 of Prevotella sp. GTDB lineage: Bacteria > Bacteroidota > Bacteroidia > Bacteroidales > Bacteroidaceae > Prevotella. The sequence goes on along the minus strand of JAFUVC010000001.1, from coordinate 13,268 downwards.
TCTGTGTGCTCCGCACGACTTGCAGCAGATTGCTGCGCAGGCCGATACCGAATATGCCTTGCTGAGCCTGAAACCGACCGCTGTCAGCCTCGGCGAGGGTGCTTTGGAGCGAATGTTGCGCGTGGCTGACTACTCCGACGCCGCCATGGTTTACAGCGACTATCGCGCCGAGAAATCGACCGACGACGGCCCCGTTGTGGAGCGACATCCCGTCATCGACTATCAGGAAGGCTCGCTCCGCGACGACTTCGACTTCGGACAACTGGTGCTCGTGCGAACCCAACTCCTGAAAGAATGGGCGCAGGGCCTGACCGACGACGACCTGAACCGCCGCTTTTCCGGCTGGTACGACCTGCGGCTCTTCCTGAGCAGGCGCGGAAGGCTGTTCCACCTGAACGAAATGCTCTACACCACGATTGAGGAAGACACGCGAAAGAGCGGCGAAAAGCAGTTCGACTACGTGAATCCGCGCAATCGCGAGGTGCAAATCGAAATGGAGCAGGTTTGCACGCGCCATCTGGCCCAACTGGACGCCTTGGTCGATACGACGGCCTACGCGGCGCCCGATTTCGACGAACAGGAGTTCGCAACCGAGGCCTCGGTGGTTATTCCCGTGTTCAACCGCGCCAAAACCGTGGCCGACGCCGTGAAAAGTGCGTTGAGCCAGAAGACGAAATTCCCGTTTAACGTCATCGTCGTTGACAACCATTCAACCGACGGAACCGCCGAAATTCTTGCCGATTTGGCCCGTCAGAACGCTGCGCTCGTGGTTTTGGTGCCCGAGCGCGACGATTTGGGCATCGGAGGCTGCTGGAATGTGGCCATCAACGATGAACATTGCGGCCGGTTTGCCGTGCAACTCGACAGCGACGACCTCTATTCGTCGGAAAAGACCCTTCAAACCATCGTCGATGCCTTCTATCAGCAGAAAGCAGCCATGATTGTGGGCAGTTATCGCATGTGTAACTTCCAACTCGAGACGCTGCCGCCGGGAATCATCGACCACCGCGAGTGGACCGACGAAAACGGCCCGAACAACGCGCTGAGAATCAACGGACTCGGTGCGCCGCGCGCCTTTTTCACGCCCTATGTGCGCCAAATGCAGTTCCCCAACACCAGTTACGGCGAAGACTATGCCATGGGACTGGCTTTCTGCCGGCAGTGGCGAATCGGCCGAATCTACGATGAACTCTACCTCTGCCGTCGATGGGACGGCAACAGCGACGCCGCCCTTTCGGTGGAGCGCGTGAATGCGAACAACCTTTACAAAGACCAACTGCGCACGATGGAACTCATGGCGCGCCGCAAAGCCGAAAATCCCGAGAAAGACACCGCTCTGACGCGATTTTTCGACCGTCAGTTGGTGCTCTGGAAGGATGCCGGTCAGCGCTATCAGGATTTGGCGAATGTGCAGACACGCGAACTTCTGGTAGGCGAAAATACGATGCGAGTGCAGTGGAATCCGGCCAGAATGGTTTCGACCGGTGCCAAAATCGACGGGAAAAGCCTGAAAGCGCGTCCCTGTTTCCTCTGCGGGCAGAATCGGCCTCACGAACAAATTGCAAAAACGCTGAAAAACCCCGAAAACGGCAGTCGCTACGAGTTGCTCGTGAATCCGTTCCCCATTCTGCCCATGCACTTCACGATTCCGCTGAAAGACCATCGCCCGCAGCAGATTCTCGACCATTTTTCCATGGTCCACCTGCTGACGGAGCAATATCCCGACATGATGGTGTTCTACAACGGACCGCGCTGTGGCGCTTCGGCCCCCGACCACATGCACCTGCAGGCCGGAACCAACGGAGTCGTCCCTTTGCAGCAGAACTGGCAGCGGCTGAGCAGGAATCTGGAGGTCGTGCTGACGCTGCAAGACGACGACACGATTTCCCTGCTTCGCGACATGGCGGCACCGGCCTTCGTGATTCGCAGCCGCGACCGAGAGGCCAACCAGCGCCTGTTTGAGGTGCTTTATCGCTGTCTGGAATCGCAAAACGGCCACGCCGCCGAAGAACCGATGCTCAACATCGTGGCGTGGCGACAAGACGATACGCTCATTTCCGTGGTGTTCCCACGCGAAAAACACCGTCCCGACTGCTATTCTGCCGAAGGAAAAGCCCAGATGCTCGTCAGTCCGGGCGCGCTCGACATGGCCGGCCTCATCATCACGCCGCGTGAGGAAGATTTCAAGCGACTCACGGCGAAACAGGCCGGAAACATCCTTCGCGAATGCGGAATCGACGAAAAATCAGTGCAGGAAATCGTCGGCGCCCTGAAAAATGCCGAAACGGAAGTCCACGACGACCCGCAAACGGCATCGGAATCGCCTGTGCCGATGGTTACGGTGGGCATCGTCAGTGCGCAGGAAATCAAATTCACGCTCAACAAGCCTTACACAGCGAAAGGACTCGACATCAGCGGCCGGCAAGTGGTCAAATTCTCCGAGGGCGGAATCCTCTGGAACGGCACTTCCTACCGCGAAATGCAGTTCAAGCCGAAGCGCGCCGACGCGTCGTTCTCCATCGAAGACGTCACCATCGGCGTCGGGTTCCACTGGAACCGCAAGGAAACGCAGACTTTCCGCGGCACGTTGCGGCTCGTGGTCGAGGCCGACAAGATTTGCGCCATCAACGAACTGCCCGTCGAGCAGTATCTCGAGAGCGTCATTTCCAGCGAAATGAGTGCCACCTCGTCGCTCGAACTGCTCAAGGCCCATGCCGTCATCTCGCGCTCGTGGATTTTGGCCCAAATCGAGGCCCGAAACCAGAAAAAAGAGGACAAAAACGACGGATTTTTCTCGTTTACGAAGAACGACCACGAACTCATCCGCTGGTACGACCGCGAAGACCACACGATTTTCGACGTCTGCGCCGACGACCACTGCCAGCGCTATCAGGGCATTACGCGAGCCACCAGCCCACATGTGGCCGAGGCCGTCGGAGCGACGCGCGGCGAAGTCCTCTTATACAACCCAACACCCAACATTCAACACCCAACACCCGTCATCTGCGACACCCGTTTTTCGAAATGCTGCGGCGGACGAACCGAGGAATACCAATATTGCTGGGAAAACATCGCCAAGCCCTATTTGAAATCGGTAGATTGCCCGTGGTGCAACACCACCGACGAGCGCATCATCCGACAAGTGCTCAACGACTACGATCAAGAGACGGCCGATTTCTACCAGTGGACCGTCGATTACACGCAAGAGCGGCTTTCGGCCCTGCTCGCCGATAAATTGAAAATGGATTTCGGCCAGATTGTCGATCTCATCCCGCTGGAGCGCGGAAAAAGCGGCCGAATCTGGAAGTTACAAATCGTAGGTACGAAACTGACTTTCACCATCGGCAAGGAACTGGAAATTCGCCGTGCACTGAGCGATACTCACCTCTATTCCAGCGCGTTCGACGTGGAGAAAATCGCCGACGGCACGGGCGTTCCCGCGAAGTTCGTGCTTCACGGTCGCGGCTGGGGCCACGGCGTCGGCCTCTGCCAAATCGGGGCCGCCGTCATGGGCGAAAAAGGCCATAGTTACGACGAAATACTGTTACATTATTATCAAAACGCAGAAATCAAGAAAATTTATGAATAATTCTCATCAACCAACAGCCTCAAATGGCCGAAAATCGCCGTGGGCATGGATTCCCACACTTTATTTTGCTGAAGGACTGCCCTATGTGGCAGTGATGACTGTCTCGCTGATTCTCTACAAGCAGATGGGGCTGTCGAATGCCGAAATCACGTTCTACACCTCGTGGCTCTACCTGCCGTGGGTCATCAAACCGCTGTGGAGCCCGTTCATCGACTTGGTCAAGACGAAACGCTGGTGGATTACCTCCATGCAGTTGCTCATCGGCGCGGCTTTCGGCGGCGTGGCGTTCACCCTGCCCACCCACTTCTGGCTGCAAGGTTCGCTGTTTTTCTTCTGGGTGATGGCTTTCAGCAGTGCCACCCACGACATTGCCGCAGACGGTTTCTATATGCTCGGGCTCGACGAGCACAACCAGGCTTGGTTTGTCGGAATCCGCAGCACGTTCTATCGTCTGGCCACCATCTTCGGACAAGGTGTTCTGGTGATGATTGCCGGCAATTTGCAGGTGATTTACCGCAATAATATCGCTTTTTCGTGGAGTCTGATGTTTTACGGTGTCACGGGACTTTTCATCGCCCTTTGGCTCTGGCACAGTTCGATTCTGCCTCGCCCGAAAGACGACCAGCCGCGCATAGACATCAACGCCAGCACCATCTGGAACGAGTTCGTCCATACGATTGTAACCTTCTTCCAGAAACCGCAGGTGGTTGTGGGCATCCTTTTCATGCTCTTCTACCGTATGCCCGAGGGACTTCTGGCCAAAGTGTCGGCACTGTTCCTGATCGACAGCACGAACAACGGCGGACTGGGCCTCTCGCCACAGGAATATGGCTTGGTTCAGGGCACCGTGGGCATCATCGGACTCACCCTCGGCGGCATTCTCGGCGGCATTTGCGCCGGTCGCGACGGACTGAAACGCTGGCTGTGGCCGATGGTTTGCGCCATCACGCTGCCCGACCTCGTCTATGTCTATCTGAGTTATGCGCTGCCCGGTAACCTGCTCATCGTCAACGCCTGCGTCTTCGTCGAGCAGTTCGGCTACGGCTTCGGTTTCACGGCCTACATGCTCTACCTTATTTTATATAGTCAGGGCGAGTTCAAGACGTCGCATTATGCGCTTTGCACGGCCTTCATGGCCCTCTCGATGATGATTCCCGGGCTGTTTGCCGGAGCATTGCAGGAAGCCGTGGGCTACAAGATGTTCTTCATCATCGTGATGATTTGCTGCGCCATTACGTTTGCGGTCACGTCGTTCCTGAAAATCGACCCCGAATTCGGCAAGAAGAAAGCCGAGGAAACGGAAACTGACAAATAAGAAAAAGACCTCATCGGTAGAGGTCTTTTTGTTCGTTGACTTGGGCGAAATCTTTTAAGAATCGGGCGAACCCGTCGGCGCAGGCATCGGCGAAACGACGACCTTTCTCGGCAGTCGAGAGGGCGGGATTGCCAATGCCGGTGTCGTCGGTGACAAGCGTCCAGTGGCGCGGCATCCAGACTTTTCCTTCGCGCAGGGCGTCGATGGCGAAACTTTTGGCGCGACCCTCGCCTGCCTCTTCGAGTCGCACGAGGTCGGGATGGTAGTGCATCATCACCGAGGACTCGATTTCGTCGGCGTGGTCGCCGGGCTGCTCGAAATATTCCTTCGTCGGGGCCATTTTGAACCATTCGGCAGAGGCGATGAAAAGAGATGAGTCGGCCAAATCGCGAATCATCTGCTTGAACGAATTGCCACCGTGCCCATTGATGATGAGCAGGCGGCGGATGCCCTGATGCTGAAGCGAACTGACGATGTCTTTCAAGATGGAAAACTGGGTTTCGTAACGATAGTGGATGCAAAACGGCAGGTCGCGCTGGCCGGGATTCTGCGAACCCATCGCGACGGGCGGCAGCACCATACAGCGCACACCGTAGTTTTTCAGTGCACGCTCGGCGGCATCGACGGCGACGGCCTGCGAAAGAATGCAGTCGGTCATGTAGGGCAGGTGAAGGTTGTGGGGCTCGGTGGCTCCCCAAGGCAGAATGGCCACGTCGTAGTGGTGCTGGCGTGCCACGCCGTAGGTCGATACGGAAAGGTCGATTTCTCTGTTCATCATTTTTCTCTTGATTTATTCCCAAACCCAGGGTTCTTTTCGCTTTGAAACGCGGGCCTTGAAGGTGGAAAGGGGCAGTCCGGCACTGTTCACGAGGTTGGCGCGAGTGAACGGCTGCCATGCGTAGCGCACTTCGACGGGCTCGGCCACTTCGGGGCAGGTCAGCAACACGAAGTAGTCTTCTACGCGGGCCTCGGCAGGATGGAAGATTCCATCTTCGCCCGCCACTTCAAACCCGATGATTCTGTCGCCCGAGGCGGCGTGAAGCCCACGATTCGTGTCGTTGCGACCTCTTAACGCGATGCGGACGAAGCCTTCGTGCCGGTCGATTCCTGCCACAGAGGGACTCTCGCACACGATTTTTTTATAAGCATAATTCTTGTTCAGAGCCAGTCGGGCGAGCCGCTCGCCAATGGGTCGCTTGTTGCGCGGATGCACGTCGAGCGAGTCGCCGCAGTCGTGGCTGACCACCATTCCCGAATGAAGTCTGCGACCTTGATTGAGCCGTCGCTGACTATCGCGAAACGCTGGCCACGACGGGCGGTTCAGGCTCGAAAGTTGAACATAATTGAACGGCAGCGTCCGCTGTCCAAAATATGCGCTCCAACTGTCGCGCAGTATCTTGAAAAGTTGCTCGTGGAGTTCGATGTTGTGGGCATTCGACTCGCCCTGATACCACGCCACACCTTTAATTTTATAGTGGTCGAGCGGCAAGATGCCTGCCTCGAACATGTAGCACGGCTCGTAGGGATGGCGCTGGAGGCGCGTTTTGCCCAAATCGGGCTGGTTTTTCCCGTTTTTCTCGACATTGACGGCCTGCGCAATGTTTTTCAAGGCCCGTTCTCGCGCCCACGGCTGGCCGTAGTCGCCGAAAAACCAGTCGGTGAGGATGTTGGGCAGTTTCTTTTCCAATGTCTGGCGGTCGATCCACGACTCCGTGGTGGTTCCGCCCACGGCGTTGCAGATGATGCCGACGGGCACTTGCAGGCTGTCGGCCAAGACGCGGCCCATGTGGTAGGCGATGGCCGAGAAATTCTTTGCGGTTTCGGGCGTTGCCTGCTGCCAGCGCGGGCGTTTCAGCAATTGCAAATGATTGACCGAGTCGCAGACGGAGAGCGGCCACTCGACGTTGTCTGTGGGGTAGTTCGTCGTCATGTCGCAGAGGTGCAGCAGCGGCTGGTCGGCCTTGGCAAGGTCTTCCACTGCGGTCGAGATGTTGCGAAGCGGAAATTCCATGTTCGACTGGCCCGAGCAGAGCCATACTTCGCCGACATAGACGCTGTCGAAGGAGATGGAGGCCCCTCCCCGACCGCTAAAACTCAACCGATAAGGCCCGCCGGCCTCCATCGACGGGAATTTTACGCGCCACTGGCCCTCGGAATTGGTCTTTGTCATGCGCGAAACGCCGTTGAAGTCAGCCCAAACCTCGTCGCCTGCGTTGGCCGTGCCGTGCAAGACGATGCTGTCGCCACGCTGCAAGACCATGCCGTTGCCGTACATCGGCGAGGGCTTCAGACCGCCGAATTCGCCCGTGATGGCTGAAAAAATCGTGCGGGCCATGATGGCTGCGCCTTCGGCGTTGGGATGGAGCGCGTCGGGGAAGAGTTCGGGATGGGTGTAGAGCGGCGTGTGGAGGTCGATGAGGCCGACGTCGGTCGTCTTGGCGATGCGCCGGATGGCGTTCCGGATGGCGAGGTGCCACTCGCGCGTACCGCTCTGGAAACGGTGGTGGCGGTGGAAAATCGGCGTCAGCAGGCAAATCCAGACTTTCGCCTTCGGATTGGCCTTGCGAAACGAGTTAATCAGTGCGCGATAGTCGCCAATGAACTCGTCGCCATAGTTGGGCCAGTCGCGCGGGTCGGTGTCGTTCAGCCCAAGGTGAATCACCACGAGGTCGGCCTTGAAATCGAGTGCTTTCTGGTATTCCGGCACTTTCGTGTAGGGCCTGTGGCCGCGATTGAGCAGCGTGGCCCCCGAATGGCCGAAATTCTGCACGTCGTAGCCGCTGCCCAGCAGTTGCTGCAACACGACGGGATAGGCCGTGCGCTCGCGGTCGGGCAGTCCGTAGCCGTAAGTGACGCTGTTGCCGACGCAGGCCACGCGAATCTTCTCTTTCACCTTTTTCTTGGCAGCCGAAGCGGTTAAAGGTAAAAAGGCGATAAGGTAAAAAAGCAAAGAGGCGCTAAGCACCGTTTGCCACCGTTTTACCATGGCTTGATGATTTCTTCTCGTTTCCATAACTCATTTTTTCGTCCGACGAAAAATCCCCCTCTCTTTTCGGAGAGGGGGTTGGGGGTGAGGCTATTTTACAGCGGCTTGTACTCCACGAAGGCTTCCATAGCCTCGTAGCAGGCCAGTCCGAGGTCGTCGTAGAGTTTGGCGGTGCTGCGGTTGCGGTCTTCGGCGCGCTGCCAGAACAGGCGCTCGTCGTTGCCGAGGAACGGGGCACTCTCCATCTGCGACTGGTGCTTCAGGATAGAATTACGCTTCGCGCGAAGTTCCTCGGGCGACATGGGCACGCACATCTCGATGTTTTCGATTTCCCACTCGGCCCACGCGCCGTGATACATCCAGATGCGACAATCCTTGAGCCACTTGGCACCGGCTTTCTTCTCCTCGTCGATGGCGGCGAGCACGGCGTCGGTGCATTTGCGGTGGGTTCCGTGCGGGTCGGCAAGGTCGCCGGCCACGTAAATCTGGTGGGGCTTCACCTCGCTAATGAACTTCTGGACGATGGCCACGTCTTTCTCCGACATGGGCAGTTTCTCGATTTTTCCGCTCTCGTAGAACGGCAGGTCGAGGAAGTGGACGCGCTCGAGCGGAATCTTGTTGTAGATGCTGGCCGTGCGGGCCTCGCCGCGACGAATCAGCCCCTTGATGTTCAGGATGTCGCGCGAGTCGAGGTCGCCTTCCTTCTTTGCTGCAATGAATTTCTTGATTTCCTCCGACTTCTTGCTGAGTTTTTCATTCTTGCCGTCGCCGAAAATCTGGTCGAAACCGTCAACGAAGAGCATGAAACGCGACACTTCTTCGTCGCCGACGGCGATGTTGCCCGAAGTCTCGTAAGCCACGTGGACCTCGTGTCCCTGCGACACCAGACGCTGCAAGGTGCCACCCATCGAGATGACATCGTCGTCGGGGTGCGGCGAGAAGATGATGACGCGCTTCGGGAACGGCTTTGCGCGCTCGGGGCGATGGGTGTCGTCGGCATTGGGCTTTCCACCGGGCCAGCCCGTAATCGTATGCTGTAAGTCGTTGAAAATCTTGATGTTGGCATTGTAGGCCGAGCCGTAGAGTGCCAGCAGTTCCGATAGTCCGTTTTCGTTGTAGTCCTTGTTCGTCAGTTTCAAGATGGGCTTGCCCGTCTTTTGGCAGAGCCACACGAGTGCCGAGCGCACGAGTTTGTCGCTCCAGTTGAGCGACGTGACGAGCCACGGGTGAACGATGCGCGTCAGGCGCGAGGCGGCATCGAGGTCGGTGATGACGCGGGCGTTGTTGTGCGTCTGGAGGAACGAGGCCGGAATCTGGTCGGTAATTGTTCCCTCGACCGTCTTCTGGATGATTTCTGCCTTTTCCTCGCCCCAAGCCGTCAGGAAAATCTTGCGGGCCGAGAGAATCGTCGAGATTCCCATCGTGATGCTGCACGGCGGCACGGGCTCGCTGCTGCCGAAACTGCGCGTCATCTCCTCGCGCGACGTGGCGTCGATCAGAATGATGCGCGACGGCGAGTTGAGCGACGAGCCGGGCTCGTTGGTGGCGATGTTGCCCATGCGTCCGATGCCGAGAAGCATCAGGTCGATGCCGCCGAACGAACTGATGCGCTGTTCGTAGAGCCGGCAGTACTGCTGCACGCTTTCCTGCTCAATGGTGCCGTCGGGCGAGAAAATGTTCTGCTGGTCGATATCGACATGGTCGAGAAAGCGCTCGTGGAGTTGCTTGATGGCGCTTTGCGGGGCATTTTTGGTCAGGGGGAAGTATTCGTAGGCGTTGAAGACGATGACGTTCTTGAAACTCACGCCCTCTTTCTTGTGCAGTCGGATGAGTTCCTCGTAGATTGGCGTCAGCGAGGTGCCCGTTCCCAGTCCCAGCACGCAAAATTCTCCTTCGCTCTGCTTCTGCTTAATCTCATCGACAACGGCTGTGGCCACGGCCTTGACGGCCTCTTCCAGTTTCGGATAGATGTCGGTGGGGATTTTTTCCATGCGAGTAATCTCGCTGCGGTCAACTGCCGTCTTCGGACGGTAAAATTCTTCAGGTACTTTGTTCAGTACGATTTGTGAACTTAAATTCAGTCTCATGGTTTTTATAATTTTGAGTTTTGATTTTTGAGTTTTGAATGATTCTCGCTTCGCTGCGATTGAGATTTTTGAATGAAGATTTGTCAATTGTTAATTGTAAATTGTTAATTGTAAATTGTTAATTGTCAATTGCCAATTGCCGCAGGCAACAATTCAACCATCAACCATTAAACATTATCCTTTTCGATATCCTTGAAATACTTGTATGTGGCCACTTTCAACTCGTCGGTGGCAGCCTCGTCGCAGACGATGATGCCGTGGCGATGGGTTTGCAGCGCACTGATGGTCCAGGCCTGCGTCACAGGGCCTTCCACGGCAGCCTGCGAGGCACGCGTCTTGCCGTGTCCGTTCACCAGAATCATCACCTCGCGAGCGTCCATCACCGTGCCCACGCCAACCGTCAGCGCCGTCTTCGGCACTTTGTTCACGTCGCCCTCGAAGAAGCGCGAATTGGCGATAATCGTGTCCGTCGTGAGCGTTTTCTGGCGCGTGCGACTCGTGAGCGACGAAAACGGCTCGTTGAAGGCGATGTGGCCGTCGGGGCCGATGCCGCCGATGAAGAGGTCGATGCCGCCTGCCTCGCGAATCATCTGCTCGTAGTGCTCGCACTCGGCCTCCAAGTCCTCGGCGTTTCCGTTCAGGATGTGGATGTTCTCCTTCGGGCAGTCGATGTGGTTGAAAAGGTTCGTCGCCATGAACGAATGGTAACTCTCGGGATGCTCCTCGGGCAGACCCACGTACTCGTCCATGTTGAACGTCACAACGTTTTGAAACGAAACGCGGCCTTCTTGACAAGCCTTCACCAGATTCTTATACATGCCGATGGGCGACGAGCCCGTGGGCAGTCCGAGCACGAACTTGCGCTCCGGCGTAGGCTTAAACTCGTTGATGCGCTTGATGACGTGTTCGGCAGCCCAGCGCGACAGCTGCTCATAGTTGGGTTCGATAATCAGTCTCATATTTCATTGATTTTTTAAAACATTTATTTTTTCACTCTGCCGCGGCTGAAGTCCACGCCCTCGAAGCGGCTGATGTCGTCCACCCATTGGTCGGGCAGCGGAATCGACTGGTGGAGTTGGAGGTCGTAGAGCACCATCACCGACGTGCAAGTGCACTTCACTTCCTGCGTGTCGGTGTCGATGACATCCTGCTCAAGGCGGAAACTCGTCCGTCCGATGTGGCTGATGCGCGTGCGGGCCGCGATGTGGCTTCCCGCCTTCACCTCCGCCACGAAATCGGCCTCGATGTGCACCACCACGATGGCCCGCTGCCCCCAGTCCACATCGTGGCAGACGGTAGAGAGATAGTCGGTCTTCGCCGTGTCGTAAAACTGGAAAAACACGCCGTTGTTCACGTGGCCAAACGGGTCCACGTCGTTCCATCGGATTTGCAGCGGCAGCGAATGGCGGAATTCCCTCGGCTCCGCTTCGCTTTGTATCATCGTCGGTTTCGTCATATTATCCTAAATATTCTGTTCCTGACTGCAAAAGTACAAAAAATCCCACAACTCAAAAAGAAAAAAGAACAAAAATATTTCAAGATTTTGGCACTTTCACCGATTTTTCGTATCTTTGCCGACGTAATCAATCAGATTCCGCAGATGAGCACGCAAGCCATGACACAGACCATCGCCGAGTATTTCAAGACCCAGCCCGTCTTGAAAGCATGGCTCTTCGGTTCCTATTCCCGTGGTGAGGAGCGGCCCGACAGCGATGTGGATATCCTCTTCGAGCCCGACATGTCGCAACATTTCAGTTTGTTCACGTTGGGAGGGATGTATATGGATTTGAAAGAAATACTCGGACGCGAGGTTGACTTGATTCCAGAAGGCTCGCTTCTTCCTTACGCCGAGCGTAGTGCTAACCAAGACAAAAAGTTGATATATGAGAGAGCAACTTAAAGACAGAAATCGTCTGGAACACATTCTGCAAGCCATCAACCAAGTGTTCGAATTTGCCGACGGAATGACCTACGAACAGTTTTGCGAAGACAAGTTGAAGTTTGCTGCCATTACCTACCATACGATGATAGTAGGTGAGGCCGCATATATGCTCTCAAAAACTTTTGTTGAAAAGTATGCCGATACGCCTTGGAGCAAAATCAAGGGAATGCGCCACTACGTCGTGCATGGCTATTATCAAGTTCGGAAAGACATTTTGTGGAATGTAGTTTTGTACGATTTACAGCCCTTGAAAGAGCAAATCACCCGCTATCTCGCGGAAACCGACTGGAGCCAGTGGGAGAAAGAAGCATAAAACTGCAAACCATAACTTTTAATTCAACATTCAACATTTAGAACCAAAACATCACTGATAATTGTTAATTGTAAATTTTTAATTAAACGATACCGCCTATGAGATAAAACGAACTTTAAGACATATAGATAAGAAGCGTCCGCTTTGATTCTTGTCTCCTGAAATTTCGCCAAAATTAAAAGAGACGACCAAGAGTAAAAGGCTCGGATGCTCACGCCGTTCGGCGTGGGCTTTTACTCGTAAATGGTCGTAAGGTGTTTGGCGATACCACAGGAGACGTAGACGAAGTAATGAGTCCACGTTTTTTATTGTCTAATTTTTCGGCATTTAGGACTGCGAAAACTTAATTATTAACTTAAAAAATAAGAAACGTATGAAAACAAGAATTTTCACCATGCTGGCAGCAGTGCTGCTGAGCATGAGCGCATGGGCGCAGAACAACGAACCGCTGAAAGGCGACGTAAACGAAGACGGCACGGTCGATGTGGCCGACATTGTTGCCGTCATCGAAATCATGAAAAATGGCGGAGGAACGGGGGGAAAAGTCAAATATTATTGGTATGTTGGTCAGACAGATCCAAAAGATAATTCTACAATAGTTACTGAAAATGGCGTTCCTGGTTGGAGAAAAACTGGTACATCGTTAACAGCAACATATTATTATGATTCAACATCAAATCCAATTTCAGATAGTGCAAATGCTATATGGTATTTTGCAATTCCAGAAAATAGTGGATTAGGTGTATTTGATGCACAAAATACAAACTATGCAACCGGTACTCCTGTATCCACACTAACATTCAATAATGTAAAATATAATGTTTGGAACACTGGTGCATCTCGTAAATTTAATGCATATACCATTAAGAATAAATAAATAATATATAATATTTAAATCATTGCTGTCCACTAAAAATCGCTAAGAGTTCTTTGAAATGATTGAAATATAGTTAGTTACAGAGATTTTCAGGGTGCGACGATTTGATTTTGTATCTTTGCAGTCAAAATGGATGACTGCATATGAACAAGCCCAAAT
>JAFUVC010000054.1 GCA_017483785.1 Prevotella sp. | reverse complement strand
TCAACAATAAAACTCAGCGGGATTTCTTGGGCAGGGAATGGCTACAGGAACGCAAAGGATGGAAGCAACCTTTATTTACAACTTTGCCCCCTTCACATTAAATAATAATAATTTATAATGTCAATTTTAAATATGATAAATTTTCAGTTTTTCCCAAGATCGCATGGTGTAACACCAGAGATACAAGCGGTCATTGATTGCTTTAAGAAGATAGAAATAACACTTGAAGATGGTATACATCGTGTTTCAAACGATGTCCTTGCTCTTTTGCGTCCACACCTTGAAGCCTGTGGCTATAACGTTGAAAGGGGAAAAGGCCGAGATGAGAAAATTGATGTTCCTGTCTTGTTTGGAGAGAACAACATTATTGATAAATCGTTTTATGCAGATGCCTTTAATAAAGCGCATAATATTGTCATTGAGGTTGAGGCAGGACGAGCCGTTAGGAATAATCAGTTTCTGAAGGATATATTCCAAGCATGTATGATGTTTGACGTAGAATATCTGGTGATTGCTGTACTTAATGAATATGATGGAGGAGGAGTTGTTAGTCACGACTATCGGGAAGTAAAGACGTTTTTGGAGACACTCTATATCTCCAATAGATTAAAACTTCCATTGAAAGGTATTTTATTAATAGGTTATTGACATGAAAAACCACAATAGTGGTCACAAGATTTTTTCTTATGCCTTTATCTATGGTCCAGACAATGATGGACAAACAAATTTTAGTTTTACTATTGACATGGAATAATAATGCTCAGAAGTGTTGGCATTCAGTGTCCGAGGGTGTGTCAAATGTTATTGAGCGTAAGATGGTAAAAAACTGTTACTTTTTTCCGAATTTTCAATAATTTTCATTATCTTTGCACCATCAACATTCAAAAAAGCGATATGGAAGAGAATAAAAACAGACAGATTAGTCTGACTTACGAATTGTTTGCGATAGAAGAAGACGGCGAGCGTCATCTTGTGGAAAAAGCCCCGACGGACAAGCCGTTTATGTTTATCAGCGGTTTCGGCATCACGCTGAAGCCTTTCGAGGAAAATCTGGTGAATCTGGCCGAAGGCGCTCCTTTCGACTTCACGATTACGCCCGACCAGGCCTATGGCGACTACGAGGACGAGCGCGTGCTGGAACTCGACCGCCAGATGTTCTACGTTGACGGGAAATTCGACCGTGAACACATCTTTATCGACGCCATCATTCCCTTGCAGAACGAGCAGGGCGACCGCTTCATGGGCCGCGTGCTCGACATTCGCGACGAGGTGGTGGTCATCGACCTGAACCATCCGCTGGCCGGAAAAACGCTGAATTTCAAGGGCGTGGTGATTGAAAACCGCGACGCTACGGAACTGGAAGTCAAAGACATGATTCGCATGTTGACGGGAGAGGGCTGTTGCGGAGGCTGCGGCGATGGCGACTGCGAGTCGGGCGGATGCTGCGGTGGCGGCTGCGGAATGTAAAATTTTGAGCAGATGGGCAATACGTTCGGACATATTTTCACGCTGACCACGTTTGGCGAGAGCCACGGCGAGGCCATCGGCGGAGTGGTTGACGGCTTTCCGGCCGGCATCGACATCGACGTGGACTTCGTGCAGCGCGAACTGGACCGCAGGCGACCCGGACAGAGCCATATTTCGACGAGTCGCCGCGAGTCAGACCGTGTGGAACTGCTCAGCGGCGTTTTCGAGGGGAAATCTACGGGCTGCCCGATTGGGTTCATCGTGCGCAATGAGAACCAGCGTTCGGCCGACTACGAGGAGATGCGCCATGTGCTGCGCCCCTCTCATGCCGATTTCACGTATCAGGCGAAATATGGCGTTCGCGACTATCGCGGCGGCGGTCGCTCGTCGGCCCGGGTGACGATTGCCCGCGTGGTGGCCGGAGCATTGGCGAAACTGGCGCTGAAACGGCTCGGTGTCAGCATTCAGGCCTACACGTCTCAGATTGGCGACATCGCCCTTGACGGCGACTACACGCAATTCGACCTCTCGCTGACGGAAACGAATCCCGTGCGCTGCCCGGAACCCGAAAAAGCCCGCCAGATGGAGGAACTCGTGGCGCAGGTGAAAGCCGAGGGCGACACCCTCGGCGGCTGCATCACTTGCGTGGCGAAAGGCTGTCCCGTGGGCGTGGGCGAGCCCGAGTTCGACAAACTCCACGCCCGATTGGCCTATGCCATGCTCGGCATCAATGCGGCGAAAGGCTTTGAGATTGGCTCCGGATTCGCGAGCGCGTCGCAGCGTGGCAGCGCGGCCAACGACCTCTTCGGCAAGGGCTTCACGACGAAAACCAACCACTGCGGCGGCATTCAGGGCGGCATCAGCAACGGACAGGACATCTATTTCCGTGTGGCCTTCAAGCCCGTGCCCACAATTCTGCAGGCGCAACCCACGTTGGATGTTGACGGCAACGAAACAATTTTGAAGGCTCGAGGCCGTCACGACCCGTGTGTGGTGCCGCGCGCAGTGCCCATCGTCGAGGCCATGACGGCCATGGTGCTCTTAGACCAGATTTTGCTGCAAAAAACGGTCACCATCTAACTCCGTTGGCTTATGAAATGGACAAAAATACTTTTATCGACACTGATTTTCTGTCTGTTTTCTTCATTTCTGTCGTGCGAAAAGCCCGATTTCGGCCTCATCGGCGACGACCCGATTGACGTGCCCGAGGGCTTTGCCACGCTGACTTTCAACATTACGCATTTCGAGCAGATTCCCTTCGACGGAAATGTGGATTATGCTCGCGCCACCGACGCTGGAAACGTCTGTACGCGAATCAATCTGGCCGTTTTCAACGACGAAGGCAAGGTCGGCACCATCAACCAGACCATCGGCGACGAAGATTTCGGCAGGATTTCCGTTGCCGTGCCCGAAGGCGACTGCAAAATCGTCATTCTGGCCCACAGCGGCACGGGAAACGCCACCATCAGCAAGCCCGACAGCATCAGGTTTGCCAACAACAAGGTGACCGACACGTTTTATTACTACGCCGAAATGACGGCCGACGGCGAGAGTTCGCACGACGTGCGGCTGCGGCGGGCAGTGGCGAAATTCCAACTCGCCACGGAGGACAACGTGCCCGAGAACGTCGCTGAAATCGTCTTCAAATACACAGGCGGAAGCAGTGCGTTCGACGCGAAGACGGGACTCGGGAAAATCAACTCCCGGCAGACCGAGACGCGCCCCGTCACGGCCGAAATGAAGGGCCGCCCGGCAGAATTTGACATCTACACCTTCCCCCACGAGCAGGAAGACGAACTCAAAAT
>JAFUVC010000053.1 GCA_017483785.1 Prevotella sp. | reverse complement strand
GTCGTCAATCATAATGGTCAGGTTGCCGCTGAAGAGTCCGTCGTGCGAGTCGATGTTGATGCTGCGCAGGACGAGCTTCGCGTCGCGCGAAATGATGGTGGTCAGGTTGTTGACGATGCCGATGTCGTCGTTGCCCACGATGTTGAGCGTGATGTTGTATTGCGACGAGCCTTTTCCCGACCAGCGGGCGCGCACGATGCGATAGCCCATGTTTTCGCGCAGGTGGCGGGCGTTGGGGCAGGTGGTGCGGTGAACCTTGATGCCGCCGCTGACGGTGACGAAGCCGAAAATCGGGTCGCCGAAAATCGGGTGGCAGCACTTCGCCAGCGAGTAGTCGATGCCTTTCAGGTCGCTGCCGATGACGAGTTCGTCGTCTTGGCCGCCGGCAAACTGGCCTTCGGCAAGGTTGAAATTGTATCCCTCGGCACTGCGCG
This sequence comes from Prevotella sp., assembly GCA_017483785.1. Classification (GTDB taxonomy): domain Bacteria; phylum Bacteroidota; class Bacteroidia; order Bacteroidales; family Bacteroidaceae; genus Prevotella. The sequence continues at coordinate 5,863 of JAFUVC010000053.1, read as the reverse complement.
TCTGCGCCGGCGCGTTGAGGTTCTGGTCGTAGTCGCGCGTCTCGATGTATTTCTCGACCACAAGGTTCACGTCGAGTTTCTCCTCGGCAATCTGCTTGTAGAAGTCGCTGGCCACCTTGAAGCCCAGTTTCTTGATGGTGTGGGCCATCACGCTCTCCGAAAACTCGATTTTCTTGTTTTTCAGTTTCCTGTCGAGCATTTCCTTGGCGTAAAGTCCGTCTTTCAACTGCGTTTCCTTCAGTGCGAGGCGGATTTTCGACTTCGCTCGGGCCGTTTTCACGATTTGGAGCCATTCCTGACGAGGTTTTTGCGTGTTTTGCGTGACGACGTCAACCGTGTCGCCCGAGCGCAACTGGTGGCGGATGGGCATCACCTTGCCGTTGATGCGGCCGCCCACGCACGTGCTTCCCACGCGAGAGTGGATGCGGTAGGCGAAGTCGAGCACGGTGGCTCCCTTCGGAAATTTCAGCAGGTCGCCCTTCGGCGTGAAGACGAAAACCTCGTCGTCGTACAAGTCCATTTTGAACTGGTCCATGGCCTGCTGGTCGTCGCCGGCTTCGAGGGCGGTTCTGATGTTGGTGAGCCATTCATCGACGCCCGACTCCTGACTTTTCACGCCCTTGTAGCGCCAGTGGGCGGCCAGTCCGCGCTCGGCAATCTCGTCCATGCGCTCGGTGCGAATCTGCACCTCCACCCACTTCTGTTCGGGGCCTAAGACGGTGATGTGGAGGCTCTCGTAGCCGTTCGATTTCGGCACGCTCAGCCAGTCGCGCAGTCGCTTCGGGTTGGGCTGATACATGTCGGTGACGATGGAAAACGCCTGCCAGCAGTGCATTTTCTCCTTGTCGAGCGGCGAATCGAGGATGATTCTGATGGCGAAAAGGTCGTAGATGCCCTCAAATCCGCAGTTCTGCTTCTTCATCTTCTGCCAGATGGAGTGAATAGACTTCGTGCGGCCTTTCATGTGGAATTTGAGTCCGGCCTCGTGAAGTTGCTGCTCCACGGGCTTGATGAACTGCTCGATGTAGGCGTCGCGGCTCTTTTTCGTGGCACTGAGTTTCTCGCGAATCATGTAGTAGGCGTCATGCTCGCGATATTTCAGCGAGAGGTCTTCGAGTTCCGATTTCAGTTTGTAGAGACCCAGTTTGTGGGCCAGCGGCGCATAGAGAAAAGCCGCTTCCTCGCTGACGCGTAGTCGGGCAGCGTCGTCGGAGGCGTCGCGAATCTGCCGCATCAGGTTCACGCGGTCGGCTATCATGATAAGGATGACGCGCATGTCTTCGGCAAACGACAGCAGCAGGTTGCGGAAGTTTTCGCTCTCCACCATGGGCGTTTTCGCGTTGAGGTCGCGGATTCGCGCCAGACCGCGCAAAATGGTCTCGACCGACACCCCGAATGGCTTGATTTCGCTGGTGTGGTCGGCGGAAAGTTGCAACTTGCTGAGAATGACGGCCACGATGCCGTCGCGCCGCAGACTGGTGTCTTCAAACGCCACGCGGGCCGTCTGCAAGGCCGCCACGACGGGGTTCAGCCCGAACACGTCGCGCCGAAGCCGGTTTTCGCGCATCTGCTCCTTGAAGAGTTGCCACAAATCGTGCTCGTCGCGTGGTTTCAGCCACTGTCCCAATTCCTTGCGCAGCCAGACGATGAGTTCCTTCGCCTCGGCCCGTTCCTCTGGTGAAAAAATCAGTTTTGCCTCCATATTTGGAGTGCAAAGTTACGAAAAAAGATGTGAGTTGAGAGACGAATGATGAAAGTTTTATTCTTTTTTACAAAAAAAGTTACTCCTTCATCACTTTCAGGTACTTCGTGTTGATGGAGCCTACGCCTTCGACTTTTTTCTGGAACGTTTTCACCTCGCCGGCAAGTTTTATGCTGCCTACGCCGTCCATCTTGCAATAGACCGAGCCGCTGTTCTTGAAATTCTTCACCTTGATGCTGCCCACGCCGTCCATGTCCAAGAAAGTTTCTTGAGCCGTGACATCGGTGAGGGAGATGGAGCCCGTGCCATCCATTTCGGCTTTCAGGCGGTCGCAAATCAGCGACGGAATCTTGATGCTTCCCGCACCGTCCATGCGCAGGCGGAGCGTGTCGGTGTCGAGCGTTCCGCGAGTTTGGAACGAGCCTACGCCATCCATGTCCACTTCGATAAGGTCGGGCGAGGTGATGTAGATGGAAACCGACCTGCTTTTCTTCCAGTTTGACCACCCGTCCGTGCGAATGGTCAGCCTGCCGTATTCGCTCTCGACGCTGGTTTTCGCCATGATTTCCGCGTCGGAAGCCACCACTTTCACCTTCGTGCTGTCGCCCTGCGTGAAATGGACATCGCAGGTCGCGTCGATTTTGATTCGCTCGAAAGAGTCCATTCCATTGAGTGTCTTCTGGACTTTTCCCGTAGTTTTTACAACTTTGTCATTTTTGTTCACTCTGCACGCGCCAAGCAGCACAACTATCGTTGCGAGGGCCATCAGAAAGGTCATTTTTCGTTTCATAATTCATTTTTTTTGAAGTTGGTTTTGTCTGTTAGACGAAAAAGCGATGCGAAAAGTTGCAACGGCGATAAAAAAAACCGCCAACATTGCTGCTGACGGCTTGTTTTCCGAGTTTTTTTTGCTTTAAAGTTCGCTCTCGGGCACGTTGAACGTGGTGGTGTTCATGTTGCCGGTCTTGATGCCGAGGCTGAGCCACTTCATGCGCTGGGCCGACGTGCCGTGGGTGAACGACTCGGGCTGTACGTAGCCCTGAGCCTTCTTCTGGAGATAGTTGTCGCCGATTTTCTGGGCGCAGTCGATGGCTTCTTCCACGTCGCCAGCCTCGAGCGAGTTGTATTCCTGGTCGTCGTAGTGCGCCCAGACGCCGGCGTAGTAGTCGGCCAGAAGTTCGAGTCGCACGCTGATTTTGTTGGCCGAGACCTTGTCGGTGCGGCTCATCTGCTGGTGGGCCTGGCCCAGAACGCCGAGCAGGTTTTCAACGTGGTGACCCACCTCGTGGGCAATCACATAGGCGTATGAGAAGTCGCCGTCGGCTCCGAGTTGCTGCTTCATCGTGGTGAAGAAACTCAGGTCGATGTAGAGTTTCTGGTCGCCCGAACAATAGAAGGGTCCCACGGCCGACGAAGCCGTTCCGCAGGCCGAATTGACGCGGTTGGTGAACAGCACGAGCGTTGGCGGCTGATATTTGCGTCCTATCTGCTGGAAAACCTTGGCCCACACGTCTTCGGTGGAGGCCAGCACCTGTCGCGAGAACTTGGCCAACTGCTGTTCTTCTTCGGTAAACTCGCGCTGCCCGTCCATCTGCTCTTCCTGCACCGACCCGATGCCGCCGTTCTGGACGACTTCCTGCATCACGGCCTGCAGCGGATTTCCGCCTGTCATCCAGGCCATCAGCGCAACCATAATAATACCACCAATGCCCAAACCGGCCTTGGTACCTGTGCTCATGCCGCGGCGATCCTCGACATTGCTACTTTCTCTTCTTCCGTCTAATCTCATGTTTTTAGTTGTTAAGTTGAAAATTTGCCTGCAAATTTAGTAAAAAATCTGATATTACGCGCTTGTTTGGCTGAAAAAATACATTTTATTTGTGTTTGTGAGAGAAATTTTCTATCTTTGCGGTCGTGGAAATGAGGATTCAGGACGTTGGAAATCCTGTTTTTCGGATTGTCAGACAATGCTCCATCGGGCTTGCCGTGCTGTTGGGCGTTTTCTGTTTTTCGGCTTGCACATCGCGCAGTCACGATGCCGCTGACAAGCTGAACGACTTGGCCTATGCCTGTCATTATCGCTCGCTCGACTCCGCAAGAATCTATGCGCAGCAGGCTTTCCGGCTGGCTCCCGACGGTTCCGACAGCAAGGCCGAGGCGCTGAACAATCTGGCCTTCGTGAGCATCGTCGAGATGGACTACGACCGCGCCAAACGCCTTTTAGACAGCATTTCCACGGACAACCTCATCGAGCAACTCGTGGCCGACGTGCAGCACATGCGACTTTGCCAGCGAGAGTCTGAAAACAAACTTTTCTACGATTATCGCGAGCAGGCCAGCCGGCTCATCCGCCGCATCGAGGAGGAGCAGGCCAGGCTTTCGGCGCGCCAGCAGCGCAGGTTTGTCTATGCGCGGTCGGAGTTTTCCATCGTCCAGTCCGTCTATTTCTATTATGTGGGACTCGACGGGCTATCGAAACAGGCCATCCACGAAATCAACCCGTCGCAGGAAATTCTGGCCGACACGGCGCAGTGGCTCAATTATCTCTACAATGTAGGGTCGGGCGGCGTCGTCGAGGCCGAGACGAAAGACGAAGTGAGCGACCGCGAGTTTGAATATCTGATTCGGTGCTACCAGTTGGCGAGCCGCAACGGCTATGTCTTCTTCGAGGCACAGGCTTTGCAAGGCATGAGCGAGCATCTGGAAGACGTGGCGTTCCGAAACCGGTTTTTGCGCGAGAATCCGTCGGTGGTAGCGCTGATTAACCCCGACGAAATGCCCGATTCGCTCTTGGCAGGCTATCTGGCGCAGCGCGCGCTCAACCTTTTCAGCGACTACGGCGACGTTTACCAGACGGCCGGAGCCTACCGCACGCTGGCCGAGTGCTTCTGGGGGCTCGGCGACTATCCGTCGGCAGAAATCTGCCTGCTCAACGCCCTGAACCGCGACACGGTCATCAACCGTGCGCCCGACCTCGTGGCCAGCATCCGCGAGCAACTCAGTCTGGTCTATTCGGCCGTGAACGACAAGGAACTGAGCGACCTGAACCGCAACCTCTACCTCGACATGCAGGAGCAGACGCGGCAAGACCGCCAACTCGAAGCGCGTGCCGACCAGCTCAGGCAGTCGTCGCGCCAGTTGACCACGATGCTGGCCGCCGTGTTGGTCATGATTCTGATTGTGCTCGCCATGCTGTTCGTGTTCCACCGGCTTCGTCGGCGGAGCGACCGACAAAACACCACCGACTCGCTCCTTCAGCCGCTTGAGTCGTGGAAACAGCAGACGCAGGAGAAAATGCACCTGCAAGAGGAGCACGACGAGGAAATCCGCGAGGAAATTGAGCAGGTCCGCCTGCACATTCTGAACAATAAGAAGCGAAATCTGGAACAGCGGGCGAAAGTGTCGCTGGTGAACAGCATCACGCCGTTCATCGACCGCATTCTGAATGAAACGCGCCGCCTGCTGACGAGCAAGGAGAGCGCGTCGGTGCGGAGCGAGCGATTTGCCTATGTGGCCGAACTCACCGACCAAATCAACGACTACAACGCCGTGCTGACCGAGTGGATTCAGATGCGGCAGGGCGAACTGAGCCTGAAAGTTGAAAGTTTCCCGTTGCAGTCGCTTTTCGACATGGTGAAGCGCGGCAGAATGGCGTTCCAACTGAAGGGAATCGACTTCGTGGTGGAAGACACCCGGGAAACCGTGAAAGCCGACAAGACGCTGACGCTTTTCATGATTAACACGATGGCCGACAACGCCCGGAAATTCACGCCGGAAGGCGGTAGGGTGGCCATTTCCTCAACGGCAACCGACGATTATGTCGAAATCTCTGTCATCGACACGGGAATTGGCATTTCACCCGAACAGTTATCGACAATTTTCAGCCATCAGCCCTCGTCGTCGCACGGTTTCGGCCTGATGAACTGTAAGGGAATCATCGACAAATACCGCAAAATCAGCAAGATTTTCAGCGTCTGCGAGATTTCGGCCGAGAGCGAGCAGGGCAGGGGAAGCCGCTTCTGGTTCCGGCTGCCCAAAGGCGTGGTTCGGGCCATTGCGCTGCTCTGCATGATGGCTCCGACGGCGTTCTGCCATGCCGAAAATACCCGGAAAATCGAAGAACACCAATTAAAGGCCGCCAATTTTGCCGACAGCGCCTAT
>JAFUVC010000052.1 GCA_017483785.1 Prevotella sp. | reverse complement strand
GCAGCGGATTTGATGATGGCGACCCGTTAAAAGTTTGATTTCCAAAAGATTATATCGTTCTGACTCACCAATTACTTTATATTCCAAAATGGCCCGTTTCGACTGCGGTTTCTCGCGGTCGGAGGCATAACTCTTGTTTTGTTTTTCGTTGCGCGTGAGCCAGTGTTCGAGCCTACCTTCGTCGGCCTCGGGACGATTTTGCGTGATAGCCCAATACGTCTTCTGCACCTCGCCATTGGCAAACATCCGGTTGAGCCGCTCCAGTGCCTTTGAAGTACGTGCGAACACGACCAATCCTGCCACCGGACGGTCTAACCGATGGGCCACGCCGAGAAAAACCGCCCCGGGCTTCCCGCATTTCTCCTTAATATATTGCTTCACCATCTCGGAAAGCGGCGTGTCGCCGGTCTTGTCGCCCTGCACAATCTCGCCGCTCCGCTTGGAAACAACAATCAGGTGATTATCTTCGTAAACAATCTGCATTTTGAGGTGAATCGATGATTAGACGACAAAATTACAAAAAATCTTCCAAAACTCTCTCCTTTATCAAAAAAATACGCTAATTTTGTGCACGGAATAACTAAAAAATACAAATCACATAAAAAATTCTGAACAATGACTAACGACAACAAAGTGATGAACCGTGCGGCGGACAACATTCGAATTCTGGCCGCGGCAATGGTTGAAAAGGCAAAAAGCGGACATCCCGGCGGTGCCATGGGAGGCGCTGATTTCATCAACACGCTCTACAGCGAGTTTCTGGTCTATGACCCCGAAAATCCGACGTGGGAAGGTCGCGACCGATTTTTCCTCGACCCGGGCCACATGGCTCCGATGCTCTACTCGCAACTCTGCTTCATCGGCAAATTCTCGCTCGCCGACCTGCAGAACCTGCGCCAGTGGGAAAGCGTGACGCCCGGGCACCCCGAGCGCGACGTGAACCGAGGCATTGAAAACACCAGCGGGCCGCTCGGACAGGGCCATGTGTTTGCCGTGGGCGCGGCCATTGCGGCCAAGTTCCTGAAAGCCCGACTGGGCGACGTGATGAGCCAGACCATCTACGCCTACATTTCCGACGGCGGCGTGCAGGAGGAGATTTCGCAGGGCGCTGGCCGAATTGCAGGAAATCTGGGGCTCGACAACCTCATCATGTTCTACGACGCGAACGACATCCAACTTTCCACGCGCACCGACGTGGTGACCTGCGAGGACACGGCCAAGAAATACGAATCGTGGGGATGGTTCGTGCAGACCATCGACGGCAACGACGTCGATCAGATTCGCGTGGCACTTACGAAGGCGAAGGCCGAGAAAGAGCGTCCGAGCCTGATTATCGGCCACTGCGTGATGGGCAAGGGTGCCCGCAAAGCCGACGGAAGCAGCTATGAGAGCGACTGCGCCACGCACGGAGCACCGCTCGGCGGCGACAATTTCGTGCAGACGATGAAAAACCTCGGTGCCGACCCCGAAAATCCGTTCCAGATTTTCCCCGAGGTGAAGGAACTCTACGCCCGTCGTCGCGAGGAACTGACGAAGATTGTGGCCGAGCGTCATGCCCAGAAAGCCGCGTGGGCAAAGGCAAATCCGGAGAAAGCCGCCCTCATGGAGGAGTGGTTCAGCGGACGCACTCCGAAAATCGACTGGACGAAGGTGGAACAGAAGGCCGGAGCAGCCACTCGCGCCGCCTCGGCAACGGTGCTGGGCGTGCTCGCCGAGCAGGTTCCGAACATGATTGTGGGCTCTGCCGACCTCTCAAACTCCGACAAGACCGACGGTTTCCTGAAAAAGACCCACGACATTGTCCGCGGCGACTTCAGCGGCGCGTTCTTCCAGGCTGGCGTGGCCGAACTGACGATGGCCTGCTGCTGCATCGGAATGGCGCTCCATGGCGGTGTCATTGCCGCCTGCGGCACGTTCTTCGTCTTCTCCGACTACATGAAACCCGCCGTCCGCATGGCCGCGCTCATGGAACTGCCCGTGAAGTTCATCTGGACGCACGATGCGTTCCGCGTCGGCGAAGACGGCCCCACGCACGAGCCCGTTGAACAGGAGGCCCAGATTCGCCTGATGGAGAAACTGAAAAACCACAGCGGCAAGAACTCGATGCTCGTCGTCCGCCCTGCCGACGCCGAGGAAACGACGGTCTGCTGGCGTATGGCGATGGAGAACACCACGACGCCGACGGCACTCATTCTCTCGCGCCAGAACATCGAAAACCTGCCTGCCGGAACCGATTATTCGCAGGCCACGAAGGGTGCCTACGTCGTGGCTGGCAGCGACGCCGACTTCGACGTGATTCTGCTCGCTTCGGGCTCGGAGGTTTCCACGCTCGAGTCCGGCGCGAAACTCCTGCGCGAAGAAGGCGTCAAAGTCCGTCTGGTGAGCGTTCCCTCCGAAGGTCTGTTCCGTTCGCAGCCGAAGGAATATCAGCAGGGCATCCTGCCTGCCGGAAAGAAGAAATTCGGCCTGACCGCCGGCCTTCCCGTCACGTTGGAGGGTCTCGTCGGCAGCGACGGCACGGTTTGGGGCCTCGAGAGTTTCGGCTTCTCCGCGCCCTACAAGGTGCTCGACGAAAAACTCGGCTACACGGCGCAGAATGTTTACCAACAAGTGAAAAAAATGCTCTAATAAGGGTTTTAGGAGTATTAAAGACGCACGCATTTAAGCATTTGCTTAGATGCGTGCAGTCGTTTTATCAAGTTTCAATCACCGAATTAGAATCAATGATGAATTTTCTATTGCAAATGTGTTTGTTATCTATATTTGCTTATATAATTTACTTGTTATCGAATAAAACGTATTTGGAAATTTAATTTTATTTTCTGACATCCATTTTCTTCATAAATATATCCATAATCATGACGTGTCCTACTTGGGTAGTCTATCTTAACGTTATTAAAAAGATAGTCTTCAAAATCATTTTTATTGTAAATATGATAACACAGGACGTCTCCATCGTCTTTTACGACAAGATACCCTCCATTTGCCTCATATTTACCATTCCACAACTCACCGGGTTTCATGCCGAGAGCAGCATCCACAAGCAGTCGCTTAATTTTAGTTTCGTAGAACGTATGATGATGAGAAAAGTTAAATCCGAGAGGATTTAATTCTGTCATTTTGGAGGTAATATCCTTGACTGACGAAAGGCTATTAGTTACAGCAATCAAGACAAATTGTGCCATAATATCAGGCATTGACGTATCAATATTTTGCAAATTACAAAAATACATATTACCATTTCGTTTACTGTCCTGAATTCCTTCAAATGTCAGAATTACACTGTTATCTTCTAGTTTTCTCATTCGCTCTAACTGACTGTCAATACTATTTATCTCATTCAATTGATCACGAGTTATTTTATTTGACAAACGAAAAATGAAGTTCGTATTTTGAGCAGAGTTAAGAAGGGTGGAAGGATTACCTAATTGCGATTTGATACTGAATGATAGCGTTGGTGATACTCCCGTACGATTGTCATGAACGACAATTGTTATATCTGCCTTTTTGGATGAGGGCGCTTTTATACATTCAGCCATAGCCTCTCCACGAAAATCCTCAACTTCAGGTATTTCAAAAGAACTGCTCCCTTGACGTATTTTCTTTAGCAACAACTCTGCATTTTCCTTGAATTTCGAAACTGGTATTATT
>JAFUVC010000051.1 GCA_017483785.1 Prevotella sp. | reverse complement strand
TAACTTTTGGAAGGGGCTGCAAAGATACCAATTTTTCCATCAGGGAGAGAGGGGTTTCCCCTCTTTCTCCTGAAAAAAAACGTTTCTTCTCAGTTCCCTGTTATTTTCTCCAAAAGTTGCATTTCTTAATTGAACTTACGTATTAGCAAAAAAAATAACTTCAATAAAAAAGACAATGAAAAAGACTTTTGCAACGGTCGTGGTCACCTTGATGACCACAGCGGCAGCCTATGCCCAGTATTACGAGACGAAAAATGAGCTGAGTATCAGTGTCGGAGCCGGTGCCAACTCAGAAATTCTCTCAGGCATGAAGGATTTCACGAGCATCACAGCCTCGACCCTTATCACGGGAATAGCAACGCTGGGCTACGAGACGAGCCACATGACGTACAAAGACGAGACGTACACGATTCCCATCGCCGTGAGCTACTATCGCCACCTGAACAAGACAATTGCTCTGGGCGGATATGTTGCCTACAACAGCCTCAAGCGCGATGCCTACGCCCGCAAGATTCTTTCTGCTGGCGGAAGCGAAGATGAAAAGATCGGCAAGGCCCGGAATACGAATCTCAGCCTCATGCCCTCGGCGAAATTCCACTGGGTGCGCACGAAGAATTTCGGATTCTACTCGAAACTGGGTGTCGGCGTGCTCTTCTCAATGGAAAAGCAAGAAGCCGACAGCCGCTTCAAGGACCGCAAGAACTATACGCAAACCGACGTTCTCTTCGACTTCGACATCACGCCCATCGGACTGGATTTCGGCTCAACTGTCTTCCGTGGCTTCTTGGAGCTCGGTATGGGTGAGCAGGGCATCGGAGTGCTCGGTCTGCGCTATAAATTCTGATTTCTATATGCGGAAGGGGAGCATTCTCGTGACGGCAATCTTGCTGGTCGTGGCTTTGCCTGCCGCAGCAGACGCGGGAGACGGTGACAAACACCGCCTTCCCGTATTCAACTTTGTGCGAAAAATAGGAACATTCATCGACTCGATGACGGTTCGCGGCCTCGACCGTCGCTACATTGATGCTCCCAAAAAGCCTTGGCAGATTATCCTTCAGGGCAACGTGAACCAGTCGGACCTGAAAATGAAGACGGTGCTCGACGGCCATGACCTGTTCGACGAATCGTGGGGAGAAGTCAGATGGGAGCCACGCGTGAAGTCAGGCGTTTCCACATATGTCGGCCTGTGGGCAGGCTATCGTGGCTACGGCATCGGCTATTCGCGCAACGTGGGGCGCGACAAGGGCTCTCTGCTGAAATTTGGAGCAATGGGCGGCAGTTACGGCGTGAATTTGCGCATCCACCGCTTTGAAACCGACAATCCGACGGTGCACACGAGCGGCTATATGCCTGAGTGGAACGAGGAAACCAGGGAATTTTGGCTGTTTGACCCCATTCGCGTGCGTGCGCTCTCGCTCGACGGCTACTACCTTTTCAACGGAAAGAAGTTTTCCTATGCCGCAGCCTACGACCAGAGCGTCATTCAAAAGCGTTCAGCGGGCTCGCTGATGGTAGGGGCCATGTACTATCACTCGACCGTCGCCTACGACGACGGCCTCAATGCCGACCTGATTCTTCTGATGAACGACATTGGAAAACTGAAGCAATACCAGGTGAGCGTGGGAGGTGGCTATGCCTATAATTTCGTGCCCTGCAAGGGCTTGCTCATCAATGCGATGGCCATGCCGATGCTCGTTTTCTACAATCGTTTCGACGCGTGGCGCTATAACTCGAACCTTCGCGAGAAGGCGTTGGAAATGCGCCAGAACCCGTCGGCTTCCGACAGTGACGAATGGGATATTGACATGGAGGATTTCAAGATTTATCCGATGGAAAAAGATCATCGGGTGACCTATCACGGCAAAGTGTCGTTTCTGCTCGACGCTCGCCTGTCGATAACCTGCAACCTTGGCGATTGGTTCGTGAATGCCTATGGGCAGCTGAACAATTTCCGCTTTCGTCACGAAGACATCAATGGCAGCCTCACCGACTGGTACGTGAACGCGTCGGTGGGCCTCAGACTTTAAGAAATATATTATCTAACATACAGAAAATGAAGAAGATACTGATAATGATGAGTTTTGTCGCCGCGACACTTCAAGCACAGAATGCCTACACTGGCCGGCACAAGTTCGACGGCGAGCACAAAAACGAGCTGTCGGGCTACCTGATGGGAGGAACCAACGTGGTTTCGGGCACTTTCGGAGGCTTCGAGGCTTCGTATAAGCGCCACCTGACCGACCGCTGGCACGTGGGAGCCGACGCGCAGATGCAGTTCGGCAAACAACTCTATTCCATCGACGTGCAGGGAGGCTATCGTTTGCCCATCGGCTGGAGCGATTTCTACATCGACGGCAAGGCCATGTTTAACCGCTACAACCGCTGGAGCACGAACGAAGTCGTCGGAAACCTCTCCATCACGTGGGAAATGCCCTATTTCTACGTGCGTATCGGTGAGTCGCTCATCCATTTCCAAACCGAAAACTTCGGCTACACCGAGCCGCTGACCTTCACGTTTGGTATCGGCGCACAGATTCGTCCGCGCTGGAATTCGTGGAACCTCGGAATCTTCTTCCGCAACTACGACGACTTCTACTACGAAAACTGGAACATCAACTGGGGGTTGAACTTCTACGCCACGCTGACGAAGGATATGCAGCTCTTCGGCGAGTTCAACGTGCGACCGGCAGGCAGTATCAGCCAGTTGGCCAGCAAATACGAGACATCAGGAAAACTCGGACTCAAGTATGTCTGGTGAAAAAGGTGAAAAATAAAAAAAGGAAAAATATGAACAGTTCAAAGAATGTCATTTTGGCCGTGCTCCATCTGTCGCTGATGGCAGTCCTCGTTTCGTGCGAAAAGGTGAGCCCCATCGGCGTGCTCGTGGCAGGCACGGGCGTTGAAGACCGTGTGAAAATGTCGAGTCAGTATTTCAAGGAATATATGGCCGATTTGAGGTCGCTGCCGGCCCGTGGCGAAGAATATACCTTTCTGGTGGGCGCCGACAGCCATGTGACGACCGACCTGGGCCGCATAGACGAGATGTTCCAGATTGGACTCAACAACGACGACCTGCTCTATGCCCATCTGGGCGACATTGCCGACACCAAGGCCGAGTATTACATCAACCTCTCCAAAAGCATCGAAAAAGCGAAGATGGCCTATGCAGAGAAATACTATGATTTTGTCGAAATCGAGGATGAAAAAACAGATCAGCATTTAACCTGCTTCATAGACCCTGCCACCGGCGAAAGGTACATGGATGTGGCCGACGTCCCGCTGCCGTTCTATCCCGTGGTGGGCAATCACGACATCACGCACAACGGATGGGCGCTGTGGTCGAGCCTCTTCCACTCGTCGTTCTACAGGGTGTTCGTGTTGGTTGAGCAAGCCGACGGCCAATGGATTCTTGACCGCTATTTCTTCCTTGACACGGCCAGCGGTACGCTTGGCAGAGAGCAGGTGAAATTGATAGAAGATGACCTTCTCGAAGGAAAAGAGCTGGAGCAGTACAACATACGCATCCGTCACACCTTTGTCTTCAGCCACACCAACATTTTCCGCCCCTCGTCGATGCAGTTTGCCTCCACTTTCCCCCGTGAGGAGACTTTCTTCTTGCTCAACCAATTCAAGGAATGGAACGCCAGCATCGTATTCTGCGGCCACGTACACAAGTGGGACGAGCAGGAAGTGGGCGGTGTCCACTATCTGACTCTCGATTCCATGAGCGAGCACAACAACCCCGACGCAGGCGACTACCTCGTGCGCGTCCACGTGAAGAAAGATGGCACGCTCAGCTGGGAGCGCGTTCGCATGAACCACGTTGCAAAAAAGTGAATATGACAATTAAAATCTTCGTAAAATAGCCTCGTCTTATTTTTTCACCAGCGAAAGAATCAGCTTGGCATCTACGTCTCCTGCAGCGGCTTCCGCACGAAGCTCCTGCAGGATTTCTTTTCCGTCCTGCTCGTCTTTCACCGCCTTTCTGAGCCACGAGATGGCCTTCGCGCGGTCGGCAGCCACACCCTTGCCCTTCAGGTAGCATTTTCCGAGGGCAAGCTGTGCTTTGCCGTTGTCTTGCTTGGCGGCTTTCTCGAAATATTGGAAAGCTTTCACGCGGTTTTTCTCCACGCCCTCGCCGTTTTTGTAGCACTTTCCGACCTGATACTGCGCCTTGGCGTGACCCTGTTGCGCCGCCTTCAAATACCATCTGAAAGCCGCTTGGTCGTCCTCTTTCACGCCGTAGCCCTTGTCATAGCAGCGTCCGAGGCGGTATTGCGCCTTTTTGTGGCCCTTCTCGGCTGCCGCTTTCAGCCGGGGAACGGCCTCGGTGTATCTTTCGCGGTCGTAATACGATTTTCCCTCGTTGTAGAGCCGTTCGGCACTCTGTGCGACGGCAACCGTGCTGAGCATCAGCATCAGCGTCATCAAAATACTTCTCATAATAGTCCTTGGTTTGAATTCTGGATGCAAAAATAATGCAATCTCTCAACAATGCCAAATTTTTGTCAAGATATTTTTGCAGATGTTCAAATATGGTGAAATTAACCGGCCATGATAAAGTTTGTGAAATATAGCCTTGAATGGGGAAATATTCGCCATAGAATGTGTAACTTTGCACGCTGAAAAAACTTATGCCAAAGTTTTAGTTTTCATTTTGAAATGTTATAATAATAAATAAGGTATGAAAATTAAGAGTTATTTTATGGTTGCAGCGTTGGCTGCATTGGTGGCATCGTGCGGAGGAAAGCGCGGCGGTATGCCTAATTTTGGTGACGATGAATATCCCGTTGTGACGGTCGGAACGTCGTCGTCGGCCTCTCAGACCACTTATCCTGCCACCATCAAGGGTGTGCAGGACGTGGAAATCCGCCCGAAAGTGGCCGGTTTCATCACTCGTGTGAATGTGAAAGAAGGTCAGACGGTGGGTGCCGGACAGGTGCTTTTCGTGATTGACAACGCCACGTATCAGGCTGCCGTGCGTCAGGCGCAGGCCGCTGTGAACACGGCGCAAGCCCAGATGAACACGGCAAAGTTGGCCTACGAGAACAACCAAAAGTTGTATGAACAGCAAATTATCGGCGATTTCGAACTTTCTACGGCCAAAAACTCCTATGAAACGGCGAAGGCTGCCGTGGCACAGGCGCAGGCCGGACTGGCTTCGGCCCGCGAAACGCTGAGTTTCTGCTATGTGAAGAGCCCGGCCAGCGGCGTCATCGGAAACCTGCCCTACAAGGTGGGCGCCATGGTGAGTTCGGCCAGTTCGCCCGCGCTGACGACCGTGTCGAACAACTCGTCGATGGAAGTCTATTTCTCGATGACCGAGAAAGACATTCTCGACATGGCAAAGACCAGCGGAACGGCTCAGGCCGCCATTTCGGCGATGCCGACCGTGAAGTTGCAACTGGCCGACGGAACCATCTACAACCATCCGGGCAAGGTGACGAAGATGAGCGGCGTGATTGACCCCGCCACGGGTTCGTCGCAGCTGATTGCCGTGTTCCAGAACCCCGAGCGCCTGCTGAAGAGCGGCGGCTCGGGAGCCATCATCGTGCCCCACGACAACGCCTCGGCCATCGTCATTCCGCAGTCGTGTGTGTCGGAGGTGCAGGACAAGAAATTCATCTACACCGTGACGAAGGACAACAAGGTGAAATACACCGAAATCAAGGTGGCTCCGCAGAGCGACGGCAACAACTACGTCGTTACGGAGGGCCTGAACGTGGGCGACCGCTACGTGACCAACGGCATCACGAAACTGACCGACGGTCAGGAAATCAAGCCCATCACGCCCGAGCGTTATCAACAGAAAATCTCCGAGCAGGCCAAGGCCATGTCGGCAGGCGACATCGTGGGTGCAATGAAAAAATAGTAAAATCGTCAAATCGTAAAATGAGAATATGACTTTTACAACATTTATCAAGCGCCCGGTGCTTTCGACGGTGATTTCCGTCGTGATTGTCATCCTGGGCTTTATCGGACTGGCCACGCTGCCCATTGAGCAGTATCCAGATATTGCGCCGCCCACGGTTGTGGTGTGGACGAGTTACCCGGGTGCCGATGCCGAAACGGTGAAGAACTCGGTGCTCGTGCCGCTTGAAGAGAGTATCAACGGCGTGGAAGGCATGGACTATATTTCTTCGTCGGCCTCGTCGGGCTCGGCCCAGTTGTCGATTCTCTTCCGACAGGGCATGAACGCCGACATGT
>JAFUVC010000050.1 GCA_017483785.1 Prevotella sp. | reverse complement strand
CGACTCAGAGGCCAATCAGCAGTTCGATGAGGAATTGCTGCACATGCGCCAGTTGCTCAATACTAAACTCATCGACATGACCCTGTCGGTGCGCGCGCTGAACTGCCTGAAGGCAGCCGACGTGGAGACGCTGGGCGACCTGGTACAGTACAACAAGACCGACCTTTTGAAGTTCCGCAACTTTGGTAAGAAATCGCTTTCTGAGCTTGATGATTTGCTCGAAGGTCTGAATCTGTCGTTTGGAACCGACATATCAAAGTACAAATTAGATCAAAATTAAGAAACAACAATGAGACACGGTAAGAAATTCAACCACCTGAGTCGTACTGCAGACCACCGCCGTGCCATGCTTGCCAACATGGCCATCTCGCTGATCATGCACAAAAGAATCACTACGACTCTCGCCAAGGCAAAGGCACTGAAAAAATATGTTGAGCCGCTCCTGACGCGCGCCAAAGACGAAAATAACAAGACGAAAGAGCAATCGACCACGCAGCACCGCGTAGTCTTCAGCTACCTGCAGAACAAAGAGGCTCTGAAAGAACTCTTCAATGTGGTAGGCCCGAAGATTGGCGACCGCCCGGGCGGCTACACGCGCATCATCAAACTCGGCCACAGGCTGGGCGACGGTGCCGACATCGCTTTCATCGAACTTGTTGACTTCGACGAGAACATGATGAAGGAGCCGAAGGCTGCCAAGAAGACTCGCCGTAGCCGTCGTTCCTCTGCAAAGACCGAAGCCCCCAAGGCTGAAGAGGCTAAGGCTGAAGAAGTCGTTGAGGAAGTGAAGGCCGAGGAGGCTGCTCCCGCAGCAGAGGAAACTCTGGCAGAAGAAGCCAAAGCCGAGTAAAATTATTTTTTCATCAGATTACGTCCTCATTTTCTCATGGAATGAGGACGTTTTTTGTGTTTATAGGGAAATTCCTATGTTAAAATAGGGAAAAACGAATTGCAATGCCGAGTTTTTTCCATACCTTTGCATGCGGAAGGCCAACGAAAGGCTTTCCGCATCAATGTTAGAAACGTCAAAATCGTAAAAGAAAATGAAGAAAGTAATGATTTATACAGCCGTGGTGGCCTTGCTGGTCACAGGCTGTGGCACGTATCAAGGCACTGGCACCTATGTCGGTGCGCAGTTCGGGTCAATCCTCGGCTCTGCCATCGGCGGCATCAGCAGCGGCCATCGCGGGTCGAACATCGGAACCGTCGTTGGCATGGTTGGCGGTGCTGTGGTGGGAAGTGCCATTGGGGCTGCTGCCGACCAGAAAAACCGTCAGGAGGTACACGACCACTATCAGAAAGTGATGGAGCGCAAGGCCCGCGAGCAGGGCTATGGCTATGACGACAATGACAGCGGTTTCGACGCAACGATGAGTGGCGACGACCGCCTCTACGACTTCCATAGCAGCGACTACACGGGCAACTACAGCGCTCAGCCGGGAACGACGGTGATGCCGATGTCGTCAAGCGTTGAACAACTGGCGCAAGGCCTGAAATACACGTCGGCCATTGAGATTCGCAATGCGCGCGTGGTGGACCAAGACCAGAACAGCGTCATTAGCCGTGGCGAGGTGTGCAAGGTGATTTTTGAAATCTACAACCACAGCGACAAGCCGCTCTTCGACATCCAGCCCACCGTGATGGAGACTACGGGCAACAAGCATATCTACATTTCGCCCAATATGCACGTGGAGCGCGTCGATCCCGGACAGGGCATCCGCTACACGGCCATGCTCAAGGCCGACAATCGGCTGAAGGACGGTATGGCTCGCATCTGCGTGTCGGTGTTGCAGAGCAACAAAGCCATCTCGAAGGTTTGCGAGTTCAACGTGCCTACGAGAAAGTAAGAATTTAGGGATTTTCTGTCGGAATTCGGTTGGATTTCAGTTCCTCCGACGGCAGCGTGTTGCGCTGTTTCATGCGCTCCAGCCACTCGCCGTAGAGGTCGGGTGGCGTGGCAACCAATTCCAAATCAGGCAGCTCGGGCTCCTCTGCTTCAAGAATGAACGGAGGATGCTGCGGGCTCCTTTTTTCTATCTGTTGCACTTCGACCACGGCTACGCCCTGCGCAATGATTCCCAGTTTTCGGGCGGCAGCGCGCGAGAGGTCCACGATGCGGCCGCGCACGAAAGGCCCCCGGTCGTTCACGCGTACGACGACTTCGCGTCCGTTGGCCGGATTCTTCACGCGAAGCAGCGTGCCGAAGGGCAGCGTGCGGTGGGCACAGGTCATGCTGTCGTGGTGGAGCACTTCGCCGTTGGCCGTTCTGCGCCCCGAGAATTTATGGGCATAGAACGATGCTTTTCCTTTCTGTACGGTTTGTGCGGTAGCGGTTGGCAACAAATGGCTATAAAATGAAAAAAGTGCTACGCACAGAGCGGCTGTGCGTAACACTTTCGGGTATTTCAACTTTGAAAAATTCAAGTCTTACATTTTTGGTGAAACATATTACACGATGCCCTGAGCCATCATGGCGTTGGCCACCTTCATGAAGCCGGCAACGTTGGCACCACGCACGTAGTCGATGTAGCCGTCGGCCAGTGTGCCGTACTTGACGCACTGCTCGTGGATGCTCGACATGATGTAGTGGAGTTTCTCGTCAACTTCCTCGTTCGACCAGCTCAGGCGGAGCGAGTTCTGCGACATTTCAAGACCGGAGACGGCCACGCCGCCTGCGTTGACAGCCTTGCCGGGGGCGAAGAGCGTCTTCGTGGCGACGAACTTCTCGGCAGCCTCGGCCGTGCAACCCATGTTGGAAACCTCTGCTACGCAAATGGGCTGGTTGGCGAGAATCTTGTCGGAGTCTTCGCCGTTGAGTTCGTTCTGTGTGGCGCATGGCAGTTAGATGTCGGCCTTCTGCTCCCACGGCTTGCGGCCTGCGAAGAACTTCGAGCCTGCGAACTGCTCTTCATAGGGCTGAGCCACGTCGTTACCGCTGGCGCGGAGTTCGAGCATGTAGTCAATTTTCTTGTCGTCGAGCCCGGCGGGATCGTAGATGTAGCAGTCGGGTCCGCTGATGGTGAGAACCTTGGCACCGAGTTCAGTAGCCTTCTTGGCAGCACCCCATGCCACGTTTCCGAAGCCAGAGAT
>JAFUVC010000049.1 GCA_017483785.1 Prevotella sp. | reverse complement strand
GTGGATGTGCGCATCGGCATCTACGGGACGATGGCCTTCTTCGACACGACGAGCGAACTGCTGACGGCCTCGGACTTCATCAGTCAGATTCCCAAGAGCATCCACGATACGCAAGAGAACTTCGACTTTGTGGCACTCTATGACCAGTGGTGCAATGGTCATTTGCGTTTGCGCTGCCAGAGCATTATGAGTAACCTCGTCATCCACAGCAATGGCGATGTGCCGCTTTGCCAGAATCTCGATGTTGTTTTGGGAAATATCCACCACCAATCGCTCGACGAGATCTTCAACAGCGTGACTTCCTGCCAGACGCAGTGCCACTACTCGAAGAACTGCAACGGCTGTTGGATCAACTTCCATCGAAAATACGATATCATCCTTCTGCGAAACTTTGAACGGCTTCTGCCAAAACGACTTATTGAGAAGTTCTACGGCCCATATCAGTGGACGGAAGAACCACGCACAACTTATCACCAATACTTCAAAGACTTATGATACAGCAATTGACAGACCGATACAAACGCATCCGTACCGAGCGTTTCCTTGCCCAAACGTACCAGTATTCATACGCCTTCGTGGGCATGGGTCAGCATTCGCTCACCAATCTTTATCCAGTGCTTCATTACCTCGGTGTGCCTTTGAAGTACATCTGCGTCACGTCAGAAAGGAAGGCACGGCTGATAGAACGGAAGTTCCCTCATACGAAAGCAACGACCTCGCTTGACACGATATTGAATGATGATGACGTGAAAGGCATATTCGTTTCTGCTTCGCCTTCTGCACATTTCTCCATCGCTTCGCAAATTCTGAAAAGTGGAAAATCATTGTTCATCGAGAAACCGCCCTGCCAGACATTGGAAGAACTCGACACGCTCATTGATTTACAACGGATTTATGGTTCGCCTGTTGTTATGGTCGGCTTACAGAAACGCTATGCGCCCGCCGTGCAAATCCTTCAGAAGCGACTGCGAAAAGAGCATCTTATCAGTTATGATTTTCATTACTTAACGGGGGCATATCCCGAGGGTGACGCGCTCCTTGATTTGTTCATCCATCCCCTCGACCTTGTGACATTTCTTTTTGGCAGCCCCGAAATCATAGCCTGCCAGCAAGTCGCCAACAAATCTTATATTCTCATGCTCCGCCATCCCCACATCGTCGGCACTCTCGAACTCTCCACCGCATACACATGGACTACAGCCGAGGAATCCTTGAAGGTCTGCACTTCAAGGGGTATCTATCGTCTCTCACAGATGGAAGAATTGACTTTCGAGCCCAAACCATCCACTATTTTCGGCATTCCCATCGAAAAAATACGCAAGTATAACACAACCATCGAATACCTCTACGGCCGCAACAATTTTACTCCCACCCTTTCAAATAACCCAATCTATTCGCAAGGCTACTTCAGTGAACTTTCGGCTTTCGTCGAGGCTGTGGAGGATCATAAAACCAGCTTTGTCATGCCCCTTGATTCAATTAGGGATGCCTTTGCTTTAATTAAAGACATAAAATCGCCAAAAGAAAAAGACTTCCGAAGAAGTCTTTTCTAAGGTCGGGATGAGGCGACTCGAACGCCCGACCCCTACGTCCCGAACGTAGTGCGCTACCAACTGCGCTACATCCCGATTCCTGCGAGGCCGAAGCCCTTCGTGGCAGGGCAATTTTGAAAATTTCGGTGCAAAGGTACGCAGAATTTTTGAATTTCGTGCATTTTTTCCGAAGTTTTTTCTCAAAGCCACTCAGGAAGTTCGTAGAGATGGGTGCTGTTGGAGCCTTTGATGAGCACGTAGAAGCCCTGCGGACGCTCTTCGGAAAGGGCCTTTTTAGCCTCCTCAACGTCGTGGAACTTGCGGTAGTGGCATTTGATGTCGGCATAGGCGTCGCCGATGAGCCAAACGCTGTCGAACTGGCATTTCTTGAGCACTTTCACAATGTGGCGGTGCTCTTCGTCGCTGCTGCTGCCGAGTTCGCGCATCTCGCCGACGATGACCATTTTCGGGCCGACCTGCATCTGCCGGAAGTTCTCCAGAGCGGCCTCCATCGACGTGGGATTGGCGTTGTAGGCATCGACGATGAGGTGGTTCGCGGCGGTTTCCATGAGTTGCGAGCGGTTGTTCGACGGCACGTAGTTCTCGATGGCATGGCAAATCTGGCCGGGCGCTACGGCAAACTGCAGGCCGACGGTGATGGCGGCCAACACGTTGTCGATGTTATAGGAGCCGATGAGGTGGGTGGCCACTTCGTACCACTGCCGTTCCTCGCCCCGCTCCTCGAGGTCGAGGGCGTTTTCGCACCAGCGCAGATGCAGGTAAGGGCTGCTTTCCTGCTTGACTTCCTGCGCCACGACACAGCCGTCGGCATTGTTGATGTTGGTGCTGTAGGGCGACACCCACGCCGTTTCGGGCAGAATCGACGTGAGCAGTTCGTTGTCGGCATTGATGAAGATGACGCTTTCTTCGTGCGTGGCGAGGAAATCGTAGAGTTCGCCCTTCGTCTGGAGCACGCCCTTCAGTGTTCCGAAGCCCTGCAAATGGGCCTTCCCGACGTTGGTGATGAGTCCGCAGGTGGGTTCGGCGGTCTCGGCCAGCGTGCGGATGTCGCCCGGGTGGCTCGCGCCCATCTCAATGACGGCGATTTCATGCTCTGGCGTGAGCCGGAAGAGCGTTTTCGGCACGCCCACGTCGTTGTTGAAGTTGCCCTCGGTGGCCATCACGTTGTATTTCTCGGCCAAAACGGCGCGAATCAGTTCTTTCGTGGTGGTTTTTCCATTCGTGCCCGTGATTCCGATGACGGGAATGTGGAATTGCCGACGATGTTCGCGCGCCAGCATCTTAAAGGTTTTCAGCACGTCGGGAACGAGGAGAATGGCCCCACCCTGCCCCTTTCCAGAGGGGGATGGAATGACGTTTTCAAAAAGATTTGCAGACGCGGGCGAGGCCGACAAGTTTGCAACCAAATTCGGGTCGTCGATGACGGCGAGCGCGCAGCCCTTCTCCAAAGCCTGCACGGCAAACTTGTTTCCGTCGAACGACTCGCCTTTCAGCGCGAAAAAGATGCTTCCCTCGGGACACTGGCGGCTGTCGGTCGTCACAACGGGGTGCTGCCTGTAAAATTCGTATAGTTCCTTGATGTTCATCGCTGTAATATGCTAATTTTTCTGCAAAGATACGATTTAGTCAGTGAAAAACCAAAAAAATCTTGATTCTTCATGCGACATTCTATATTCTTTTTTGTAATTTTGCACGTGGATATGGACTACAGCATCAATGTGAGAGGTCGGCTCATCGACTTGGCGGAACCGCTGGTGATGGGCATTCTGAACTGCACGCCCGACTCGTTTTACGACGGAAGCCGGAAGCAGACGGAGCGCGAAATTGCCGAGCGGGCACAGCAGATTGTGGCCGAGGGCGGCCGAATCATTGACGTGGGAGCCTTTTCAACGCGGCCGGGAGCCTCGGAAGTGAGCGAGGAGGAGGAACTGCGGCGGCTGCAGTTTGCGCTGGAAATCGTCAGGCGCGAGGTGCCCGATGCGGTTGTCAGCGTGGACACGTATCGGCCGCTGGTGGCGCGAAGGTGCGTGGAAGACTGGGGCGCCGACATGGTGAACGACGTGTCGGAAGGCGGCAGGACGGGCATTGTCGGCGTGCCGATTCACGAAGCGGAGTCGATGTTTGCGACGGTGGCCCGTCTGGGCGTGCCCTACATCCTGATGTCGGTGCAGCCGACCATCGGGGAAATGCTGAAATCGTGGGCCGACGACGTGCTGCAACTGCGCGCCCTCGGGCAGAAAGACATCATTCTCGACCTGGGATTCGGCTTCGGAAAGACGCTCGACGAGAACTATGCCGTGATGGGCGGACTGGAGAAACTCGGCGTGATGAATCTGCCGCTGCTGGTGGGCATTTCGCGCAAGAGCATGATCTGGAAACTGCTCGACGGCTCGCCCGAAACGGCCCTGAACGGCACCACCGCGCTGAACACGCTCGCGCTGCTGAAAGGAGCCCGAATCCTTCGCGTCCACGACGTGAAAGAGGCCGTCGAAGTCATAAAAATCACCACCAAAAGTAATCAAAACTATTCACTATAAACTATTCACTATCAACTAATTAGAGAAAAATGCCGTTCGATTTTGGAATCAAGGATATCATCGACATTCTGCTTGTCGCACTGATGCTCTACTACATCTATCGCCTGATGCGAGAAAGCCGTTCGCTCAACGTGTTCGGCGGAATCATGGTGTTTGTGCTGATATGGCTTCTGGTGAGCCAGGTGTTCGAAATGAAGCTGATGGGAAGCATCCTCGATAAGTTGGTCAGCGTGGGAGTCATCGGCCTGGTTGTCCTGTTTCAGGAGGAAATCCGCAAGTTTCTCTATTCGCTGGGCGCGAGCCAGCGGTTTCGCTCGCTGTCGCACCTGTTCCGGTTTAGGCACGGCAAGGAGGAAGTCGTGGAAGACAAGGAGACGATTATGCCGATTGTGATGGCCTGCATGAACATGGCGAGGCAGAAAGTGGGCGCGCTCATCGTGGTGGAACGGGGCGTGGCCCTCAACGACATCGTGGACACGGGCGACCGCATTGACGCGCGCATCAATCAGCGGCTCATCGAGAATATTTTCTTCAAGAACTCGCCCCTGCACGACGGGGCCATGATTATTTCCCAGAAGCGCATCAAGGCCGCCGGCTGCATTCTGCCCGTGAGCCACGATTTGGACATTCCGAAGGAACTCGGCCTGCGACATCGCGCCGCCATGGGCATTTCGCAGGAGAGCGACGCGCTGGCCATCGTGGTTTCCGAGGAGACGGGGCGCATCAGCGTGGCCATGCACGGACAGTTCCGCCTGCGCCTTTCGGCAGAGGAACTGGAGTCGGTGCTGGCGAAGGAAATCAGGTAATTGAAGTTTCGGATGTTAATAAAAGCGTGAATATATAGGTGCAAAAAAGGCATTGGATACTTGCGTATGTCGCAAGAAATGAGTAACTTTAAGGTGCATAACAAAAAGACTCATTACACCAATGCCAATGCACAAAGT
>JAFUVC010000048.1 GCA_017483785.1 Prevotella sp. | reverse complement strand
GCGCTGCTGACCGTCGAGCAGTTCGTATTGGCCTTCGCCGACGCGAACCCAGTACATCACGTTGAGCGGGAAGCCCTGCCAAACGGTGTCCATCACGGCATTGCGCTTTTTCTCGTCATAGACAAACTCGCGCTGATATTTCGGGCGGATGTTCAGCCGTCCGCCATAACCAGTAATCCCTTCCTCTTGAACGCTGAGGTCTTCGTAACTTGCGCACAATTCGCGCACCTTGATTTGATTGAGTTCGATTTTCATGATTTTATTGATGATTTTTTGCGACGGATTAAGATACGATGATATGTTTTTTGGCACAAGACGCCTTTATATGTAATTTGTCGAGATTTATATTCAGTAAAATATGAGCATTTTTTATAAATCTCTAATTCTATTGCCGGTTCACAGCAATCTAAAATTTCAAATTGTTCGGGATTGTATTTATCAATAAAAGTAATAGGGACTCCCATTATTCCTTCGTAGTCATCAGGAATCTCGGTATATCTTTGTATATTAATTGCCTCAAAATTATAATAATGAGGATTTTCAATCGGATTATATTTTCGATACATTATTAATTCTTCTTGATGTTTTTCTACTGGCATGTTTGTATACCAGCACGACGAAGATACACGAGCGACCTTTTTACCATTTTCTATATGATGAAATTTCTTCCAACTATCTGGTACTTGGAAAAACATACCAACGTTAAAATTGGTGTACCCTGTGCGAATTTTGTCTTCTTGAAACATCTTAAATGTTTCTTTATAAGTTATGGCATTGGTGTTGCCTATAATGATAAATTTCTTGCCATATCTATCCAACAAAGACAAATACTCACGGAACAAAGAGAAAGGAGGGTTCGTAACAACAATATCGGATTCTTTCAAAAGTTCAATACACTCTGGACTATCAAATGAACCATTGCCTTTGAGGATGGAAAGCACATTCTTGTCATTTTGAATCAAATATTGCACATCTGCCAAATTAATGGCTCCGTCACCATTATAATCTTTTACTTCTGTAATCTCTACCTTGTACGCTATTTTCTTTGGTTCTTCATTCTGAAAATCTCCAAAATCAAGCATCAACTCCGAACCTTGAACAGGGGAACCATTATAACACGTGGCAATCAACTTTTTCAATCCAAAAGAGTTGAAGTTCAAAGCAAAATATTTAAAAAAATTGCTCTCGTAAGGGTCGTCACAATTGCAGAATACCACCTTATCCTTAAAATAAGGTCTATAGAATTTCAATTCTTTTGCTATGTCGTCTAATTTGGTATAGAACTCATCTTTTTTTTCAACCCTTGCCGTATTTAGAGTTTGTCCTGCCATAATTTATAGCGTTTTGTGCATTGCTACAAATTCACAGGCACAGAAAAAAGAAAAGGTGAGTATATCCACTCGCGTTCACGGGAGGTCCGGAAAGAAAACCCGCCAATCACCATAGATACACTCACACTGACTTACATCAGTGCTAATGGTGATTGAGGGAAGTTTCCATCACTTCCGTGAACATTTGCTATTCTAATTCTGCTAAGAAATTAGTTTTCCGGACCTTTTTCTTGAACGCGAATAATAGCCAATGCTATGTTAAACAATATGTCGTGCCCCTCTTTCGAGAAAAGCACTACAAAATTACAACATTTTTTGAAAAAACGACGATTTCCACCTAAAATTTTTCAGTTTCAGGAGAAAATTATCAAAACTTCAAGGGCAGAAGGAAATTATTTAAACTCGTTTTGTATCATTTGGTCGATATGCGCAAAATAGGCGGCATGAGCCTTCTCGTAGCGTGCTTTGGCTTCTTCGGCCACTTCGTGCATGAGCTGACTCAACTGTTCTTCAGTCGGCTCTTGATAGATGTTTATAAAACGATAGTCGTTCATGTCTGAAATGATTCTTCGATTGCAAAATTACAACATTATTTGAAATTTCCACGATTTTTCGCGAAAAAACTGCGAAAAAGTTGGATTTCTTGTCAAAAGAATGTAATTTTGCACCGCTTAAAATCATCTGTTTCACCAATTTAAAACGACAATTTTGACAGAAAAACATATTGTTCTTGAGGACATCGACCCCGTGATGCTCTACGGCGTGGCCAACGGCCACCTGCAAATGCTCAAGTCGCTCTACCCAAAACTCCGCGTGACGGCGCGAGGAAACGTCATCAGAATCCTCGGCGACGCCGACGAAATGGAGCGTTTCGAGCGTTGCATCGAGCAAATGCGGCAGCACGTCTTGAAATACAACACCATCGGCGAGGAAGACATCATCGACATCGTGAACGGCCGCCAGACGAAGGCCGACGCGGTGAAGGGCGTGGTGGTCTATAGCGTGTCGGGACGGCCCATCAAAGGCCGCTCGGAAAACCAGCAGCGGCTCATCGAGGCCTACGAGCAGAACGACATGGTGTTTGCCGTGGGGCCGGCGGGAACGGGCAAGACCTACCTGAGCATTGCGCTGGCCGTGAAGGCGCTGAAGGAAAAAACGGCGAAAAAGATTATTCTGTCGCGTCCGGCGGTGGAGGCCGGCGAAAAACTCGGCTTCCTGCCGGGCGACATGAAGGACAAAATCGACCCGTATCTGCAACCGCTCTATGACGCGCTCGAAGACATGCTTCCGCAGGTGAAACTGCAAGACATGATGGAGAAACACGTGATTCAGATTGCGCCGCTGGCTTTCATGCGCGGTCGCACGCTGAACGACGCGGTGGTCATCCTCGACGAGGCGCAAAACACCACGCCGCAGCAGATTCGGATGTTCCTGACGCGCATGGGCTGGAACACGAAAATGATTATCACGGGCGACATGACGCAAATCGACCTGCCCCACTCGCAGAAAAGCGGACTGGTGGACGCGCTGCGCATCCTCAACGGCATTGAGGGCATCGGCGTGGTGGAACTCACGAAGAAAGACATCGTGCGCCATAAACTCGTCACGCGCATCGTGCAAGCGTATGAGCACGACGAAAACAAAGTTTAAGATTACTGCATATCGAGCACGACCTTCATCAGCTGTTGGCCGATGGCCTCGGCCTCTTCCGGCGTGTGGGCCTCGCTATAGACGCGGATAATCGGCTCGGTGTTCGACTTGCGCAGATGCACCCAGCAGTCGGCAAAGTCGATTTTCACGCCGTCGATGTCGTTGATTTGCTCGTTTTTATAGATTTCCTTCACTTTTTCGAGAATGGCGTCCACGTCGGTCGAGGGCTGCAAGTCAATGCGGTTCTTGGCCATGAAATAGTTGGGATAGGTCTTGCGGAGTTCGCTCACCTTCATGCCCTTCTGGGCGAGTTGCGTCAGGAAGAGCGCAATGCCCACGAGCGCGTCGCGACCGTAGTGCGAAGCGGGATAAATCACGCCGCCGTTGCCCTCGCCGCCGATGACGGCTCCGGCCTTCTTCATGAGCGTGGTGACGTTGACCTCGCCCACTGCCGAAGCGCAGTATTTTCCGCCATGACGCTCGGTGATGTCGCGCAGGGCGCGCGTCGAAGAGAGGTTCGAGACGGTGTCGCCGGGCGTGCGCGAAAGCACGTAGTCGGCCACGCTGACGAGCGTGTATTCCGCGCCAAACATCTCGCCGTCTTCGCAAATGAAGGCCAGACGGTCCACGTCGGGGTCAACCACGATTCCCATGTCGAAACTGCCGTTTTTGAGTTCGTCCATGATGCCGCCGAGGTTCTGCTTCAGCGGTTCGGGATTGTGGGCAAAGTCGCCGTTGGCCTCGCCGTTGAGGAACTTCGCCTCCACGCCGAGTGCTTTCAGCAAATCGGGCAGAATGACGCCGCCGACGGAGTTGATGGAATCGACCACCACGCGGAAACCAGCCTTTTTGACGGCCTCGGCATCAACGAGTTCCAGCGCCAGAACGCTGTCGATGTGGCGACGGTTCATCGTGTTGTCCTCGCAATAGTGGCCGAGATGGTCCACGTCGGCGTAGTCGAAATCCTCGGCCTCGGCAATTTGCAGCACCTGTTCGCCCTCGGCCTTGTTGAGGAATTCGCCCTCGTGGTTGAGCAACTTCAGCGCGTTCCAGTGGCGCGGATTGTGCGAGGCGGTGATGATGATGCCGCCGTCGGCCTCGAGCCAGCGCACGGCGAGTTCGGTTGTTGGCGTGGTGGCCAGTCCGATGTTCACCACGTCGTAGCCCATGCCCATGAGTGTGCCGCAGACCACGTTTTTCACCATTTCGCCCGAAATACGGGCGTCGCGACCCACCACGATGCGGTTGTTATGCGTCTTTCCGGCGCGACGGATGAACGTGGCGTAGGCCGACGTAAACTTAACAATGTCGAGCGGATTGAGCGTGTCGCCGGCGCGACCGCCAATGGTTCCGCGAATACCTGAAATTGATTTAATCAGTGTCATATCAATTTACAATTTACAATTTACAATTTACAATTATCAATTTACAGTTTACAATTTACAATTATCAATTTACAGTTTACAATTTTCATCGTCCGCGTTCAAACGTCAGTTCGTAGAAATACGGAATGACATTGTTCGAGGCCGACAGATGGCCCTGTTTATGGGGCACGATGAGGCGAACCTTGGCCACTTCGCTGCCGCTTTGCGAGGGTCGCCCGAGGCTGATGTAGTCAAACGGAACCAGCCATCCCGAAGGCAGAGAGACATTGTTGGAGCCATAGGCCAGTCCGTAGGCCCGAAACATGGTGCTGGAGGTGTCGAACGTGCCGGTGAACGTGCCGGAGGTGTTCGTGATGCTCATTTTCTCTACCGATGCCGCATTGCCGGGGAAATTGTTGGTCAGCGAGATGGAGTCGCTTCCGAGCATCAGGTTGTATTCGGTGAAACGGCAGAGCACGGTTGCGGTTTCGCCGACCTGCAACTTCTGTCCGCCGCCCTTTCGCTCAATCTGCATATAGACGCCCGACGCCTCGAACAAGACATATTCGTTGTTGGCCACGTTGGTCATGCTGTCTTGTGCGAAAAAAGTGGTCTCGGAAATCACATTGATTTTTTTCTCAGCGATGAAGCCGTTGATGACCGAGACTTCCCTGTCGCGCTTTTCATGATAGGTTTCGGATTTGTTGCACGCACTGAAGCCCACGACTGCGGCCACGGCAAGGAGGAGGTAAATCGTTTTTCTCATTTTTTTTCTGACTGTTATTGATGATGCAAAGGTAGTTATTTTTCGCGAAACAATTGTCTTTTTATGGATATTTTACATTCTTTTGTCTTTTCATCTCTTCAATTTCTCGGCATAGACGTGAATGGCCTTGACCACGATTTTCTCGGCCTCTTCGAGCGAGCAGAACAGCCGTCCGCCACTGGCGTTGAGGTGGCCGCCGCCGTTGAAAAACTCCTCGGCCATCTTGTTGCACGGGAAGTCATCGACCGAGCGCAGGCTCACCCAAATCAGGTTGTCCTTGCGGTCATCCTCGCGCAGCGAAATGGAGAGTTTCAGCCCCTTGATGCGCAGCGGCTCGTTGACAAGCCCCTCGGCATCGCCGCGAATGAAGTGGAAATCGCGCATTTCCTTCGCCGAGAGCGAGAAATAGGCGGCGTGAAGTTCTTCAAAGACATGGAGTTTATGGCACATCAGATAGCCGCGAAGGCGCACTGCCCAAGGCGAAAAATTGTTATAGACCTTGCGGTAAATCAGGTCTTTGTTGATGCGCTTCGTGAGCAGTTGGCCCACGATGAAATAAATCTCGGGATACGACGAATTGTAAGTGAAACTGCCCGTATCGGTCATCATGCCGCAGTAGATGGGCACGGCGAAGTGCTTCTTCATCGCCTCGAAGTCGCCCAACTGCCACACGATGCGGAAAACCAACTCGCTCGTGGAACTCAGTTCGGGGCGGGAAATCGTCAGTGCCGTGTCCATCTGCGGATTCAGGTGGTGGTCGATCATCACTTTCCGGGCCGCAGACGCGTCGAGCGACGACTGCATTCCCTCCGTGCGGCTGCTTTCGTTGAAGTCGAGGCAGAAAATCAGGTCGGCCGTCTTCAGCAGCAGGTCGCCCTTTTCGGAATGCTTGTCGTAGCGCACGATTTTCTCGGTGTTCGGCAGCCACAGGTAATAGTCGGGAAAGGCGTCGGGCACGAGCACAACCGACTCCTTGCCATGCACCACGCGGAGATACTCCGCCCAGCCCAGCGACGAGCCGAGCGCGTCGCCGTCGGGCGACTTGTGGCAGACGATGACAATGCTGGAGGAAGCCGCTATCAGGTCGCGCAAGACAGCGACTTCCTGCTCTTGAAGAATGTTCAGTTGCATTTAGAAGAGTTTTTGGGGATAGACACCCTCGTCAACAAGACGCTGGATGCGCTCCACGGTGGCCTCGCGGTCGGCGGCATAGGTCACGCCGAACCATTTTGAAGTCGTGTCGAGCACTTCCACGGTGCTGGTTCCCTCGTTCACCAACTTGCTCACCATCAGCGGAATGAAGAATTCGGCCTTCAGGTTCTCCATGTTCTTCGGATTGCTCAGGAACTCCTTGAAATAAGCGTTGGAATGGGTGAAATAGTCGGGTGTGAAGCCCCACATGTTCATCGAGACGGGCACGTTGTCGTCCACGGCAACCCACTCGTCGCCGTCCTTGTAGCAAATCTTGCCGTCGATGCGCATCACTTCCGTGCGCTCCACGACCTCCACCAAGTGGTGGCTGTCGTCGAATTCGCAGACGCCACGCGCCACCGAGCCGTTCTCGCTGAGCGTGTTGCAGCAGCGGAAGCCCACCATGGCATATTTGTTCTGAGAGCCCTCGGGCAGGTCGCTCAGGAACTTTCCGATTTTCATGAATGCGTCGCGACCGTAGAAGTCGTCGCAGTTAATCACGCAGAACGGCTCGTTGATGACGCCCTCGCCCATCATCACGGCGTGGTTCGTTCCCCACGGTTTCACGCGGCCTTCGGGCACGCTGAAGCCTTCGGGAAGCGCGTCAAGGGCCTGGAAACAGAGTTCGCAGGGCAGGTGTCCCTCATATTTCGAGAGAATCTGCTCGCGGAACTGCTCCTCGAAATCCTTGCGAATGACCCACACGAGTCGGCCGAAACCGGCCTGAATGGCGTCGTAGATGCTGTAATCCATGATGGTCTCGCCGTTGGGACCCAGACCGTCGAGCTGCTTCAGGCCGCCGTAGCGGCTGCCCATGCCGGCAGCAAGTAAAAACAATGTTGGTTTCATGATTTTAATTCTGTTTATGATGGTTATTGGTTCATGTTTATCACTACACGATGCAAAATTACTACAAAAAAACGAATTCACAAAATAAGAATATCCATTTTATCGCTGTTTTTTATCATAATTGTCGGAAATCTCAGAAATTTTGCGTAATTTTGCAACATGATTTACCCCAACAATTTTGAAAGCAAAATTGGATTCACCGAAATTCGCCGACTGCTGCGAGGCGAATGTCTCTCGACGCTGGGCAGCGAGAAGGTCGATCAGATTGCCTTTTCGAGCAGTGTGGCCGACATCAACGAGCAACTCAGCCAGATTCACGAATTTCGGATGATACAGGAGTCGGACGACGATTTTCCGCTGAACTATTTCTTCGACACGCGAGCCGCCGTGGCCCGCGTGCGCATCGAAAACACGCATCTGGAGACGAACGAACTGTTCGACCTGCGCCGCTCGCTGGAAACCATTCACGACATCGTGCAGTTCCTCGAGAGCGGCGAATACCCCACCTTGAAACGGCTCACGGAGGGCATCGTCACCTTCCCGAAACTCATCGGCCACATCGACCGCATCCTTGACAAGTTCGGCCACATCAGCGACAACGCCTCGCCCGAACTCGCCCGAATCCGCCAGTCGCTGGCGCGCACGGAAAACAGCATTTCGCGCACGCTCCACGCCATTCTTCGCGCCGCCCAGAGCGACGGAATCGTGGAGAAAGACGTGTCGCCGACCATGCGCGACGGACGGCTGATGATTCCCGTGGCACCGGGCCAGAAACGCAAAATCAAGGGCATCGTACACGACGAGTCGGCCTCGGGGCGAACCGTGTTCATCGAACCGGCCGAGGTGGTCGAGGTGAACAACAAGGTGCGCGAACTGAAAGCCGAGGAGGCGCGCGAAATCATCGTCATCTTGAACGAAATCACGAAGGAGGTGCGCCCACACATCAAGGAAATTCTCGAGTCGTACCAGTTTCTGGCCACCATCGACCTCATCCGTGCCAAGGCCGAACTCGCGCGGCAGTTCAAGGCTATCGAGCCGAAGGTCGCGAACAAGCCACAAATCGACTGGATTCAGGCCGTTCATCCCCTGCTCCACCAGTCGCTGGAGCGGCAGGGAAAGAAAACCGTCCCGCTCGACATCACGCTCTCGGCCGAGAAGCACATCCTCATCATTTCCGGCCCCAACGCAGGCGGAAAATCGGTCTGCCTGAAGACGGTCGGACTGCTGCAATACATGATTCAGTGCGGCCTGTCGATTCCGCTGAGCGAGCGTTCCACCGTCGGCCTGTTCAAGAACATGATGATAGACATCGGCGACGAGCAGAGCATCGAAGACGACCTCTCGACCTACTCGAGCCACCTGACAAACATGAAGCAGATGATGCGAAACGCCAACCGCAACACCTTATTATTAATAGACGAGTTCGGAACGGGAACGGAGCCGCAAATCGGCGGAGCCATTGCCGAGGCCGTGCTCAGGCAGTTCTGGAAGCAGAAGACGTTCGCCATCATCACCACCCACTACGATAATCTGAAGCACTTCGCCGACCATTTCGAAGGCGTGGCCAACGGTGCCATGCTCTACGACCGCCATCAGATGCAGGCGCTTTTCCAACTTTCCATCGGACAGCCCGGGTCGTCGTTTGCCATCGAAATCGCGCGGAAAATCGGCTTCCCCGAGGAGGTCATCGGCGATGCCACGGAAATCGTGGGCCGCGACTACATCCAGAGCGACAAATACCTGCAAGACATCGTCCGCGACAAGCGATATTGGGAGAACAAACGCCAGTCGATTCACCAACGCGAAAAGGACATCGAGCGCACGCTCTCGCGCTACGAAACCGACCTGACCGACATCGCCCAGAGCCGGAAAGCCATTCTGCGCCAGGCCAAGGAGCAGGCCGAGGAACTTTTGCGCGAGGCAAACCGCAAAATCGAAAACACGATTCGCGAAATCCGCGAGGCGCAGGCCGAAAAGGAGAAAACGCAGTCGCTCAGGCAGGATTTGGACGCTTTCAAGGCACAAATCGCGGAAATCGACGCGCTCAACGACGAGAAAATTGCCAAGAAAATGCAGCAGATTCTTGCGCGGAAGGAGCGAAAGGAAAAACGCAAGCAGGAAAAGCAGAAAACGGCCGAAAAACAGCCGAAAAAAGAGGAAACGAAGCCGAAAATCAAGGTCGGCGACACCGTCAGAATCAAGGGAATGCAGTCCGTCGGCACCGTCGAGAGCATCACGGGCAAAACCGCCACGATGGTGGCCGGAAACATTCGCACGAAAATCCCATTGGAACAACTCGAACCCGCTGCCACCGAGAAAAAATCGAAGGTCGAGCAGCGGCAAGAAAACCTCAACGCCTACAGCATCAGCCGCCAGACCCGCGCCACCATCGAAGAGCACCGCAGCCGCTTCCGCAACGACCTCGACGTGCGCGGAATGCGCGGCGACGAAGCCCTCAACGCCGTCACCCACTACATCGACGACGCCATCCTCGTGGGCATGAGCCGCGTGCGCATCCTCCACGGCAAGGGCGACGGCATCCTCCGCCACCTCATCCAGCAATACCTCTCCACCGTGCCCAACGTCGCCCACTATGCCGACGAGCACGTGCAGTTCGGGGGCGCAGGAATCACGGTTGTGGATATTGAGTAGGAAAACAGAGACCTTTTCGCTTGATGGCTTATTCTTTTCAATTTCTCAAACACCCAATCGGCACGACCAACACGCCGTCTTCACGGCGATAGGCATAGCGTCCAGTGCCGACAACCACCATCATAAACGAGGGCGCATACATCTTTTCGGTGTCGATTTTCTTCGCTAAAGAAAGCAAGTTCGATGCTCCTTCATTGATGAGCGTTTCGCCACCCAACTTGATTTCCACCAAGCCATAATGGCCGTTGCGAAGGTGCAACACGCTGTCGCATTCCAATCCGTTGTTGTCGCGATAGTGAAACACGCTGCCGTCAAGGGCTTCGGCATAGACTCGCAAGTCGCGCACCGCCAAAGTCTCGAATAACAGCCCCAACGTATTCAAGTCCTTCATCAAGTCATTCGGCCCAAGTCCCAAAGAGGCTATGGCGATGCTCGGATCCACGAAGTAGCGCGTGTCGGTAGTGCGAATGGCCGCTTTTGAGCGCAAATTCGGATTCCACGCTTCCATATCTTCGATGACGAAAATCTTCCGCAAGGCATTCAGATACGACGCAATGGTGGCATCGTTCAATGTGTTGCCGTCGTTGGCCTTGAGGTCAGCAGAAATGGTGCCGTTGGTAGCCTGCGAAGCCTGATGGCGAGCATAACTGCGCAACAAACGCCGTGTGTTGGACTCGCTACGATGCACCTTGTCCACTTCGATGATTTCTCGCTTCGCAACAGCATCAATGTAATTATAAGCCTGCTTGAGTGCTGCTCGTTCCGACTTCCCGATGGCTTTCGGCCATCCACCACGGCAGATGAGATAGCACAATTCTTTCAAATTCAACTCGTGTCCCTCGGCAGGTTTGAAACGTCCTTCAAACAGTTCACCCAGCGACACGCTTCCGTTCGACTCACCCGACTCGTAGAGCGACATCGGACGCATCTTCACCCACCCGACACGCCCCGTCCCCGTATGGCTAATTTTGCTTTGGTCAACAGGTTCTGCGCTTCCTGTCAGAATAAACTGTCCTTCATCGCCACGCCTGTCGACCAAATAACGGCAGGCATCCCAAAACTGCGGTGCTTTCTGCCATTCGTCAATCAAGCGAGGAGTATTACCATCCAACAGCACTTCAATATTCGACTCCGCCAAACGCAGATATTCCTCTTTCCGCTTCGGCTCGTCCATAAAAATCACGCTGTTAGCCTGTTGAAGTGCCGTCGTAGTCTTGCCGCACCATTTGGCACCTTCTACGACGACCACCCCGGCTGCCTCCAATTGCAACTCCAACTGCTCGTCAGTCAGTCGCTTCAAATATGCTTTTTCTTCTGCCATCATTTTACACGTTTAATTTTGCTGCAAAGGTACTGAAAATATTTGAATTACAAAATAATTTTCCAAATTTGATTAAGGAGTTTGAAGATTTTTCAATAAGGAGTTTGGAGATTTTTCAATAAGGAGTTTGAAGATTTTTCAATAAGGAGTTTGAAGATTTTTTTCAATACAAAAAATAGGGACTCTTTCGCACTGTGGCGGAAGAGTCCCTAATTAATATAGCCCGATATTATTACGGACACTCAATTTTTACACTTCACCAGCAGTACTTATATTATCGTCATTTTGATTAATACCGTCTCCAAGAACTATGCGTAATCCGACCTCGTAGCGATAGGTCGTTGATTGAGGTCCGATTCGGTCTGTGATTCGACTATCTCTCGCAGTGCCCAAATAACTACCGCCACGATCAACCTTCTTGGTGCCAGACGATGGTCCTGATGGATTCAGTTGCGAGCGTTCCACATAATCGCTATACCAATCTTGTGTCCATTCAAATACATTACCACTCATATCATAAAGACCAAGTTCATTGGGTAATTTTGTAGCAACATTATGGGGTTGACGCCCAGAATTACTGTAATTCCATGCCACCTCGTCAATGTTATCGCTACCTGCATATTTGAAACCTTTGCTCCGTTTTCCGCCACGAGCAGCATATTCCCACTCGGCTTCCGTCGGCATTCTGAAGTTTCTACCTGTCAACTGATTTAGTTTCGCTATAAACTCTTGACAATCGTTCCATGAAATATATTCCACGGGGAACTTTTCACCTTTATGGGTAGAAGGATTACTGCCCATTACGGCTTCCCAAAGCTCCTGAGTCACCTCAGTCTGACCGATGGCAAAACTCGAAACAGTCACCAAATGGCTCGGTTTTTCCAAAGAATAAGCATCTTTGTCATCATCTGCAGCACCCATCCAGAATGCACCGCCTTTAATGCCAACCATATTAAATGAGACACCATTAACGGTAAAAGTTTCACTTACGATAGGTGTGTCATTAATTACAACAACCGATATGGTTGTGCTAGTACCAATTTCAGTGTCTGTCACAGTGATAAATGCTTTATCTGCTTTTTTAGCCGTCAATCTGATTTCATTACCATTGTTTAGCGCAGCAGCAACTACTGACGCATCACTATTTGACAACCTGTAATTACCAGAACCGGAGGTTATTTCAATTGTTTCAGTGTCTCCATTGAGAATAAATATTGAAGAAGCTGTAAGCGTTAGGCTTTGCTCCAACTGCCAAACAAATTTTGGGGTCAGCGAGTAATCGGCTTCGGGCAGGCCATCAGAATTGGAATCGAGTGCCGTCCAATAAGTGTTGGCCCCCCATGTATTACTTGTCGCATTTGTTGCACGAACAGCGTAACGTTCTCCGTTTTTATACCACACTTGTCCTTCCCAATCATCGCGACTCTTAGAGTTGGTAAGAATGTGTCCTTTCGGGAGAAGTGCTCCAGTCGAACCATTGGTCAATTCTGGATTTGTGAACGGAACATTCAATTTCCAACCAGGAGAAACGAACAAGTTCGAGCCTGTTACTTGACTGAACCTGAACACTTTGGCTTCTGATTCGTCCTCGGTTAAGTACCCATCACTTTTTAAATAATATTTTTTCGTACCCAAATTAGTTCCATTATACCGAGTGAAAATTTTATACCATCCACTCTGTTTTATCGTTTCTTTCGCAGCTTCGTATTGCTCGGTTGTCACCTCACCATCAATAGGACCTTCATCTCCGCCGTCCGTCACCGTGACGGCAATCGTCGCAGTCTGCTGCGTCTTCGTGTCGGTCACGGTGATGGTGGCAGTGCCTGCTTTTCGGGCAGCAATGGCCACTTTGTTGCCGTTGGAAATGGCGGCAACGGCCACTTCCTCGTCGCTGTTCTCCAGCGTGTAACTGCCAGAGCCGGAGGTAATCGTCACCTCTGCCTTGCCGTTCGGTTCCATC
>JAFUVC010000047.1 GCA_017483785.1 Prevotella sp. | reverse complement strand
TCACTTTTTGCGCAAAACCTTGCTTGTACATCACGGAAATTGTGTACCTTTGCGCACTGGTTAGTTGGCTCATCTTATGTAACTTTTGGAAGGGGCTGCAAAGATACCAATTTTTCCATCAGGGAGAGAGGGATTTTCCCCTCTTTCTCCTGAAAAAAAACGTTTCTTCTCAGTTCCCTGTTATTTTCTCCAAAAGTTGCATTTCTTAATTGAACTTACGCTTACGTTTTGCTTTACCGAAAATTTGGTATTTGAATAATATTTTTGTACTTTTGCACCGCGGATAACGAAAATTTGAAATTTTACCATCGTTTTTAGTTTTAATTATTATCTTAGAGAAAGCAAAAATGGAAAAATCGAAAGTGAAAAAGGTTGTCTTGGCCTACAGTGGAGGTCTGGACACGTCGATCATCATTCCTTGGTTGAAGGAGAACTACAACAACTGCGAAGTGGTGGCCGTATCGGGCGACGTGGGTCAAGGCGGCGAACTCGACGGGCTGGAGGAAAAAGCCCTGAAGACGGGTGCCAGCAAGTTGTATGTGGAAGACCTGACGGAGGAATTCCTGACGGAAGTGGGTTTCGAGGCCGTGAAGGCCGGAGCCAAGTACGAGGGCGACTATCTGCTCGGAACGGCCATTGCACGACCCATCATTGCCCGACGACTGGTGGAGATTGCCCGCAAGGAGAACGCCGACGCCATTTGCCACGGCTGCACGGGCAAGGGCAACGACCAAGTGCGCTTCGAGATGGCCATCAAGGCGTTTGCGCCCGACATGGCCGTGATTGCCCCGTGGCGCGAGTGGGACATCAAGTCGCGCGACGAGGAAATCGACTACGCCGAGGCCCACAACGTGCCGCTGAGAATCAGCCGCGAGACGAACTATTCGAAAGACAAGAATATCTGGCACCTGAGCCACGAGGGACTCGACCTTGAAGACCCGATGAACGAGCCGCAATACGACAAGGACGGCTTCTTGGAGATGTGTGTGGCCCCGTGGAACGCGCCCGACGAGCCGACGTTCCTGACCATCCACTTTGAAAAGGGCGTGGCGACGGCGGTCGATGGCGAGAAACTCGGTGCGAAGGCTCTGCTCGAGAAACTCAACGAACTGGGCGGCAAGAACGGCATCGGGCTCGACGACCTCGTGGAAAACCGCCTCGTGGGCATGAAGAGTCGCGGACTTTACGAAAACCCGGGGGCTGCCATCCTCTACAAGGCCCATCAGGTGCTCGAAACCATCACGCTCGACCGCGCCACCATGCACTACAAGGAACTCGTGGCCGTGAAATTCGCCGAAGTGCTCTACGACGGCCAGTGGTGGACACCCCTGCGCGAGGCCCTGCAGGCATTCATCGACAAGACGCAGGAAACCGTGACGGGCGACGTCAGGCTGCGGCTCTACAAAGGCAACATCTTCAACGCCGGCGTGTGCTCGCCCTTCTCGCTCTACGACGAGGAAGTGGCCACGTTTGAGGCCGACGAGGTGTTCGACCAGAAAGACGCCGACGGCTTCATCAACCTCTACGGGCTCAGTTCGCAGGTCTATGCCAAGATGAAACAACGCAACGGGCTGAAATAAATGGAAAAACTATGGACTGGCCGCTTCAAGAGGCCACTCAACGAAATTGCCGATGAGTTCAACGCCTCCATCGGCTTCGACAGCCGGATGTTCCGTCAGGACATTTCCGGCTCTGTCGTTCATGCGCAAATGCTTGCCAATCAAGGAATTATCTCGAAGGAAGAAGGCGAGAAAATCGTTGGCGGACTGACCGAAATCCTGTCGGAAATCGAAGACGGAAGACTCGAAATCGACGGGAAATGCGAGGATATCCACATGTTTGTCGAGGGCGAACTGACGCGGCGCATCGGCGAGGCCGGAAAGAAACTCCACACGGCCCGCAGTCGCAACGACCAAGTGGCGCTCGACCTGCGGCTCTACCTGCGCGACGAGTGCGACGAGATTCTCGACCTGCTCCGCGAGGTTGTCAAGGCTGTGGCGGGCGTGGCTGAGCAGCACGTGGATACGATTCTGCCCGGCTACACCCACTTGCAGCGCGCCCAACCCATCAGTTTCGCGCAGCACCTGCTGGCCTATTGCGCCATGTTCATGCGCGACGAAGAGCGCATTTCCGATGCCGTCAGGCGGATGAACGTCAGCCCCATCGGGTCGTGTG
This sequence comes from Prevotella sp., assembly GCA_017483785.1. Classification (GTDB taxonomy): domain Bacteria; phylum Bacteroidota; class Bacteroidia; order Bacteroidales; family Bacteroidaceae; genus Prevotella. Next base: position 15,179 of record JAFUVC010000047.1, on the reverse strand, counting down.
CGCTCGCCGGAACCACTTACGCCACCGACCGCGACTTCGAGGCCGCGAAATTGGGCTTCCGCGAGCCGTGCATGAACAGCATCGACGGCGTTTCCGACCGCGATTTCTGCCTTGAACTGATGAGTGCGTTCGCCATCGCGATGATGCACCTCTCGCGCTTCTGCGAAGAGTTGATTCTGTGGTCGAGTTGGGAGTTCGGCTTCGTGGAACTGGACGATTCTTTCACGACGGGCTCGTCAATCATGCCGCAGAAGAAAAACGCCGACATGGCCGAGTTGATTCGCGGCAAGACGGGTCGCGTCTATGGCCACCTGATGGCCCTTTTTACCACGCTGAAAGGGCTTCCGCTGGCCTATAACAAGGACATGCAGGAAGACAAAGAGGGCATTTTCGACAGCATCGACACGCTGAAAATGAGTCTTCGCGTCTTTGCGCCGATGGTCGAGACGATGAAAGTGAAAAAAGAAAAGATGCTCGCGGCGGCGAAGGAAGGTTTCATCAATGCGACCGACCTCGCCGACTACCTCACGAAAAAGGGAATGCCGTTCCGCGCCGCCTATAAACTGACGGGGCAGATCGTGGCGTTCTGCATCGACCGCCGCACCGACCTCGAAAGCATGAGCATGGCCGACTACAAATCTTTCTCGGAACTGTTCGAGGAAGACTTGTATCAGGAAATTTCACTTGAAAACTGCGTGAACAAGCGCATTTCAAAGGGCGGAACGGGCCGTCAGAGCGTGCTCCGTCAGTTGGAGACGGTCAAGCAGTGCTATTCAAACGCCAATTCCTGAAAAAACTCGGGCCGATGGAAGTCGGGCTGGGGCGTGTCGATGGGAAACAGCGACAGGAAATGGGGCTCGCTGAGGCAGTCGCCACATTTATATATATTAGCACGCAGTTTCTGACCCGAGAAATCGGTGATGCCGCTGCCGAACAGCGACGCAGCGGGAACGACAAGCGCCATGTGCCAGTGGAAATCGCCCTCCGTGAGCGGAAGGGTGTAGGCTCCGACGGGCTGCTTTTCGGCCTGCGCCATCAGCGACGACCACCTTTCGACATTTTTCAGAACCTCGGCCGAGGCCGGCTTGCGGTCGTGGCGGTCTTCACCCTTGCCGATGAGCAGCGTTCCGGCGCAGTTGCACTCGATGTTGTAGTAGGGTGTTGGGTGTTGACTGTTGGGTGTTGAGGGTTGCAGGAAAATCTCGCAACACGAGTCTTCCCACACGCGACCGCCGTCGAACTCGGCAGCGGCGCGAATGCATTTTTCCGCCACTCGATAGTGGATGAGCAGGTTTTTGCCCGTGTGGGCCAACGCCACCTCCATCTTCGGCTGGTAGGGGAACTCCTCGGGCCAGTTCACCGTCTTCACAGCCTCGTATTTCACCTGATGCGCCAGCATGAGTTGGGGCACGTTTTCGGCCCGCAACTCATCTGGTGTTGTTATTTTTTTGATTTTCATCATTTTTAAAAAAGTAGTTATCGCTTCGCTTAGGAGTTAATTCGCTTCGCTCACGGAGTTATCGGGAGTTTGTTATTTCTTTTGGAAAACTATTGTCCATTAACTTCTGAGGTCGAAGACCTCTAACTCCCTTTTAACTCCATCTAACTCCTTTTATCCCCCCTCGCTTTTTGGAGAGGGGGTTAGGGGGTGAGGCTTCTGATAAATTCCTTCATCATCGGCTCGCGCTTGCAGGCTTCCTGATAGAGTCGGAGCTGGTTTTTGGCGCGGTCGAGGTTGTGCTCGGGATAGTTGCACTTCCAATAGTGGTCGCCCGAGAGATAGTCCCACATGAAGCGCACCGACTGCATGAACGGGAAGAGTTCGACGGCATAGGGCAGAAGTTCGATTTCGAGCGGCGTGAGGAATTCGCCTGCCGACTCGACGTAGCCCTTCGTGAACGCCTTGAAAAGTTCCTCGTTGAAGTTCACGTTGTCGAGGTTGGGGTCGTCTTCGGCGGTGGTGTTGGCCGCAGAGCGCAGGAAGTCGCCGTAGTCGCTGAAAAACAGGCTCGGCATGACGGTGTCGAGGTCGATGACGAGCAGGAACTTGCCCGTTTCGGCGTCGAACATCATGTTGTTGACCTTCGTGTCGCAGTGGCAGATGCGGCGCGGCAGTTTTCCCTCACGGAAGAGCCTTTCGCCCTGACACATGCGCTCGGCGTCGCGCTCGAAGAGGTCGAGAATGTCTTTCACGCCGGCCACGCGGCCCACGGGGTCTTTCGCCACGACCTCGCGCAGTTGCTTCATGCGGAACTCCATGTTGTGGAAGTCGGGAATGGTGTCGCCGAGCGGTTCGGGCACATCGACGAGCATTTTCTCGAACTCGCCGAAGGCCAGTCCGGCCAGATAGCTGTACTCGGGATTGACGGTCTCGAACGTCTGCGCGCCCGGGATGAACACCATCACGCGCCAGTAGCGGTCTTCGTCGTCGCGGAAATAGGTCTTTCCGTCGTTGGTCTTAACGAACGAGAGCACCTTGCGGTCGATGTCGGCCTCGCCGCGAGCCTCGAGTTTGCGGCGGATGTGCGTGGTTACGACCTCGATGTTGTGCTGCAGCAAATCGACATTGGTGAAAATGGCGTTGTTGATGCGCTGGAGCACATAGTCGGGCGTGTCGTCCGAAACGGTTTTTACTTTGTAAGTGTCGTTAATCAGGCCGTTTCCAAGTGGTTTCACTTCGGCCACCTCGCCAGACAGTTTGAACTGCGGCAGGATTTTCTGGAAATCTACTGTCATATTGGTTGAATGTTGAGTGTTGAGTGTTGAATGTTGAGTGTTAATTGTAAATTGTCAATCGTTAATTGTCAATCGCTCCACGAGCATTTTCATGCCCTCGCTCGCGCCCTTCTGGATGTGGGTCAGGTTAGGAATCGAGGCCGTGGAAACATCGTCGGGGTCGATGAGGAAAATGGGCGTTCCGGCCTTCACATAGTGCGCCAGTCCGGCCGCCGGATAGACGTTCAGCGACGTGCCGATGATGACCAGCACGTCGGCCTCGCCGACAGCCTCGGCAGCGGGCGCAATCATGGGCACGCTCTCGCCGAAAAAGACGATAAACGGGCGCAGCAGTGAGCCGTCGGCGGCCTTTTCGCCCTCGGCCACCTCGCAGTTGTCCTCGGTCAGTTCGCGCACGTAGCGCTCGTCGAACTGGTCGTTGGAAGAGCACACCTTCGTCAGTTCGCCATGCAGGTGAATGACGCGCTCCGAACCCGCCTTTTCGTGCAGATTATCAACGTTTTGCGTCACAACGGTCACGTCGAAATCGCGCTGAAGGTCGGCGATGAGCCTGTGGCCTTCGTTGGGCTGGGCCGCAAACAGTTTTTTGCGCAGCCGATTATAAAAATTGTTCACCAAAACGGGGTCGGCCAGCCATCCTTCGTGGCTCGCCACCTGCTCCACGGGAAAATCCTCCCATAGTCCGCCTGCTCCGCGAAACGTCTTGAATCCGCTCTCGACAGACATTCCCGCACCAGTCAGAAATACGATTTTTTTCTTCATTTTATCGCAAAATTTGGTTTAGTAGTCCTTAATATTCCACAAAAATAATGATTTTTCCCGAAATAATGCATCACAATCGAAGAAAAATTGTAACTTTGCACACATATTTTTAGACACATTAATATTTTAAAAGAAAAAATCAGTAAAAAAATGGACAAAATAAGCTATGCTTTAGGACTGGGCATCGGCCACCAGTTGAGCGACATGGGAGCCGACAGCCTGAACATCGACGATTTTGCACAGGCCATCAAGGATGTGCTGGCTGGAGAAAAGCCGAAACTGGACCCGAATGAGGCCCAGATGATTGTGCAGGAATTTTTCCAGAAACAGGAAGAAAAACAACGCGCCACGGCCGCCGAACGCCACAAAATTCAAAAGGAGCAGGGCGAGAAATACCTTGCCGAGAACGCCAAGAAAGACGGCGTGGTGACGCTTCCGAGCGGACTGCAATACCAAGTGCTGCGCGAGGGCAACGGCCGCAAGCCGAAAGCCACCGACCAAGTGAAATGCCACTACGAGGGAATGCTCGTCGATGGTACGCTCTTCGACAGCAGCATCCAGCGCGGCGAGCCCGCCACATTCCCCCTAAACGGCGTCATTGCCGGCTGGACGGAAGGCCTCCAACTCATGCAGGAGGGTGCCAAATACCGCTTCTTCATCCCCTATCACCTCGGCTATGGCGAGCGCGGCGCAGGCGGCTCCATTCCTCCGTTCTCGGCCCTCGTGTTCGACGTCGAACTCATCGAGGTCGTGTGAAAAAAGTAAAGGATAAAGTAACCAAATATTTAAATTAAACATTAAAAACCAAAAAAGCAATGAAAAAAATGACATTTGTAGCCGCAATGGCTATGGCAGCCGCCACGTTTATGTCGTGCGGCAACGGAACCCCGACAGCAAACCTGAAGTCTGACGTTGACTCCATGAGTTACGCCATCGGTATGGCCCAGACACAGGGTCTGAAAGAGTATCTCGTGGACCGTCTGCAGATGGACACCACCTACATGAACGACTTCATCAAGGGTCTGAACGAAGGTGCAAACGCTGGCGACGACAAGAAGAAGGCCGCCTACTACGCCGGTATTCAGATTGGTCAGCAGATTTCCACGCAGATGGTGGTCGGCATCAACCGCGAAGTGTTCGGCGACGACTCCACGAAGACCATCTCCCTGAAGAATTTCATGGCAGGTTTCGTGGCCGGAACCACTGGCAAGAACCAGAACATGACCATGGAGCAGGCTCGCAACGTGGCCGAGGCCAAGATGCAGCAGATCAAGGCCGAAACTGCCATGAAGGAATTTGGCCCGAACAAAGAGGCCGGTGAGAAATTCCTCGCTGAAAACGGCAAGAAAGAAGACGTGAAGACGCTGCCCGTGGAAATCGACCAGCCCGACGGCACCAAACTGAAATCTTTCATTCAGTATAAGGTCATCAAGGAAGGCAGCGGCGCTATGCCGAAAGACACCTCGCTGGTGCAGGTTCACTACGAGGGCAGAACCATCGACGGCGAAGTGTTCGACAGTTCGTACAAGAACGACAAGCCCGTCGATATGCGCGTCAACCAAGTCATCAAGGGCTTCACACAGGCTCTGGTCCACATGCCCGTCGGCTCCACGTGGGAAGTTTACATTCCGCAGGAACTGGCTTACAGCGAGCGTCAGGCCGGACAAATCAAGCCGTTCTCGGCCCTGATTTTCAAAGTTGAACTTCTTGGCATTAAATAATCATCACAGATGATTTGAATCATGAAGAAAATCGCATTATTGGCTATGGCCGTCGTGCTGAGCGCATCGCTGAGCACGGCAGAGGCCGCCAAGAAAAAAGACAAGAAAAAGCAATCGGAGGCGGCTACCGTCTCCGACTGCTGTGTAGAGCAACCCCCTGTGCTGACGACGCAGAACGACTCGCTGAGTTTTGCCGCCGGAAAAGTGGCCACGATTGGGCTGATGCCTTATCTGCAACAGCAGATGAACGTCGATACGGCCTACATGGCCGACTTCGTGAAAGGCTATCAGGAAGCCGTCAAAAAGCAGGAAGACCTGCAGTTTGCTGCCTATCTGGCCGGAACGCAAATCGCCCAGATGGCCAAACAGCGCATTCTGCCCGGCATGAAGGGCGAATTTGAAGGCTCTGAGGTGAACATCGACGAGGACATCTTCCACAAAGGCTTTGTCGCGTCGCTCACCAACGACAACCGCGTCTATACCGACTCCGCCGCCCAAGCCTACTTCGAGGAAAGCCGCAGCAGGGTGAAAGAGGCCATGAACGCCGCCTACAAGGCCGAAAACGAGCAATGGCTCGAGCAAAACAAGCAGAAAGAGGGCGTTGTCACCCTGCCCAGCGGCCTACAATACAAGGTCTTGACGATGGGAACGGGCGAAAAGCCGATGAAAGAGCAGACCGTAGAGGTGAAATACGAGGGAAAAATGATTGACGGAACCGTTTTCGACAGTTCCTACAAGCGCAATCCGCAGACCTCGAAATTCCGCTGCGACCAAGTCATCAGCGGCTGGACCGAGGCCCTGCAACTCATGCCCGTAGGCTCGAAGTGGGAACTCTACATCCCGCAGAATCTGGCCTATCGCGAGCGTCAGGCCGGTCAAATCAAGCCCTTCTCCACCCTGATTTTCACGGTTGAACTGATTGGCATCGAGGCTCCTGCAAAACCTGCTGAAACGCCCGTCGGAAATACCGAAGCAAAGAAAGTCTCTAAGAAAAAATAATCTTGAAAAAGTTTGATTTAAACTCGAATCTGCAAGCGGTTTACGAGAAATTTCCCGAAGCCGACTATCGCCCGCTGATTGGCATCACGGGCAACCACGCTGGTGAAGACGCCGCCCTTCGCGACCCGTATTACGAGCAGGTCGTCAGGGCTGGCGGAACGCCGGTGATTATTCCGCCCGTGGCCGACGAGAGCGTCATTGTCAACACGCTCGACCACGTCGACGGACTCCTGCTCAGCGGCGGCGCCGACTACAACCCGCTCTGGGGCGGCGAAGAGCCGATTCCGAAACTCGGCGGCATCAATTCAAAGCGCGACCTGCCCGAACTGCTCATCACGCGGCTGGCCTACAACCGGCAAATCCCCATTTTCGGCATTTGCAGGGGTATGCAGACGCTCGCGATGGCTTTCGGCGGCCATGTCGCACAAGACATTTCCGCCACGGCGACCATCAAGCACTCGCAAGACTGCCACCGCTCGGAGCCGACGCATACGGTCGTCATCGAGCCCGATAGTCAGTTGGCCGAAATCTACAAGTCTGAAAAGGCTTCCGACTCGGAAAAAACGACGATTCTGGTGAACACGCTTCACCACCAGGCCGTTGACGACCCCGGAACGCAGTTCCACGTGACGGCGAAAGCCCCCGACGGCACGATAGAGGCCATGGAAAGCAGCGAGCACAAGGCCATTCTCGGCGTGCAATGGCATCCGGAATGGCTCGGTAAAGAAGGGCTGAAACTCTTCCAATGGCTTGTATATCAAGCACATAACTACCACACGGCCAAGCAGTTGCATCAGCGCATCCTGACGCTTGACACCCACTGCGACACACCGATGTTCTTCCCGCAGGGCATCCGTTTCGAGCAGCGCGACCCGCGCATCCTCATGGACCTGCACAAAATGACCGACGGCCGGCTCGACAGCGTCATCATGGCGGCCTATCTGCCCCAGCCCAAAATGGGCGAGGCATTCTCGTCGGTGGCACCGCACACGGCCCGTTTCACGCCGAATTCCTACGCCAACAACATCTTCGACCAGATTGAGGACATCGTGGAGCACCAGAAACTCCACCTCAGCCTCGCCCGCACGCCCGCCGACCTCTACGAAGACAAGCGGAAAGGGCGCAAGTCGATTATGCTGGCCATCGAAAACGGCCTCGCACTCGAGCACGAACTGGCCAACGTGGAGCGGTTTGCACAGCGCGGCGTGGTCTATATCACGCTCTGCCACAACGGCGACAACGACATCTGCGACTCGGCGCGCGGCTGCAACACCCACAACGGCGTGAGCACCTTCGGCGAACAAGTCATCCGCGAAATGAACCGCCACGGCATCATGGTTGACCTCAGCCACGCTGCCGAGAAGAGTTTCTACGATGCACTCGACATCAGCGCGACGCCCATCGTGTGCAGCCACTCGAACTGCCGCGCGCTCTGCGACCATCCGCGCAACCTCACCGACGACCAACTGCGACAACTCGCGGCGAAAGGCGGTGTGGCGCATACGACGCTCTACGCCGGATTCCTCCGCAAAGACGGCCAGGCCTCAATTCTCGATGCCATCGACCACCTCGAACACGCCATCAGCATCATGGGCATAGACCATGTCGGCATCGGCACCGATTTCGACGGCGACGGCGGCGTGACGGGGTTTGCCGACGCCTCGGAGGCCCTGAACTTCACCTTGCACCTGCTGCGCCGCAAGTTCAGCGAGAAAGACATCCGCAAAATCTGGGGCGGAAACTGGCTTCGCGTCATGGCGGAAGTGCAAAGGGCAATTAGCAATTAGCAATTAACAATTAAAAATTAAGAATTAAGAATTAAAAATGGGTTTCGTCTGAACTCCTATAACTCCTGCAACTCCTGAACTCCTGCAACTCCTGAACTCCTCCAACTATGCGAAAAATCCTTCTGATACTCCTCGTTGTTGTCTTGGCAGCCCTCGCCATTGCGATTTACCTGCCGGCCATTTTCCCGTCGTCTTCAAGCGAAGAACAGGTGGAAATTGGCCCCGTCGGACCGGTTTTCTCGGCCGACTCCGCCTATGCGTTCTGCCAAGCGCAGTGCGACTTCGGCTCACGCGCCATGAACACGCCCGGCCACGAGCAGTGCAAGGACTGGATTATCGCGAAATTCAAGCAGTATGGCTGCGAAGTCACCACCCAGCAGGCCGACCTCAAGGGCTACGACGGCACGACGCTCCACGCCACGAACATCTTGGCGAAATTCCGGCCCGAACTCACCACGCGCATCCTCATCTGCGCCCATTGGGACAGTCGTCCGTGGGCCGACAACGACCCCGACGAGGCCAACTGGCGCAAGCCCATCCTCGCCGCCAACGATGCCGCCTCGGGCGTGGCCGTGATGCTCGAAATCGCAAGATTGCTATCCCTCAACACCCAAAATTCAACACCCAACACCCAACACCCAGCACCCGCCCTCGGCATTGACTTCCTCTGCTTCGACGCGGAAGACTGGGGAACGCCGCAATGGTCTGAAAATCAAGAAAATAGCGAAAATTCATGGGCACTCGGCTCAAAATATTTCGCACAGAACCTGCCCGAGGGCTATGAAGTGCGCTACGGCATCCTGCTCGACATGGTCGGCGGACAGGGCGCACGCTTCTATCCTGAAGGAATCTCGCTGCAATTCGCGTCGGCCATCGTCGAAAAGGTCTGGAATGCCGCCGAACAGGCCGGTTTCGCCAGTTATTTCCCGAAACACACGACCACGAGCCAGCATTACATCACCGACGACCACCTGCCGCTGAACCAATACGCACGGATTCCCACCATCGACATCGTGCCCTACTACCCCGACTGCCAGCAGAGTTCCTTCGGCCCGACGTGGCACACCGTCAACGACGACATGCACCACATCGACCCCGCCACGCTGAAAGCCGTCGGACAGACCGTCGTGCAAGTCCTCTGGACCGAACAATAAGGCAAATCACACCTATTCCCTATAACCTGTAAAACAATGCCCTACACACCCCAAGAAGAACGCTGGAACGCCCGAAGCCACGCCATCGGCATCGTGCTCGCCATTGTTGTGGGGGTCGTTTTTTTCAGGAAAGCCATCGTTGGCGGCGACCCGTGGGCCGTGGTGGGCGTCGCGCTCTATCTGTTCGGAATGCTCTCGAGTTACATTTCCTCCGTGCTCTACCATTCCGCCCCGTTGGAATCGGCCAAAAGAGCCTATTTTCGCCATTGGGACCACGCCGCCATCTACTGGCACATCGCGGGTTCCTACTCGCCTATCGTGCTCGGCCCGATGCGCCACGAAGGAGCATGGGGCTGGTCGATTTTCGCTTTCGTGTGGACAGCCGCCATTCTCGGCACCATCGTCGCGTTTCGCCCCTTGAAATCCCACAGCCACCTCGAAACCATCTGTTTCTGCCTGATGGGACTCAGCATTCTCGTGGCCTTCAAGCCCCTGCTCCACTGCGTTTCCACCGCCACCGTTGCGTGGATCGTCGCCGAGGGCGTCTGCTACATCACGGGAGCCCTGTTCTACTCGCTTCGCCGCCGCTATATGCACACCGTTTTCCATTTCTTCGTGCTCGCCGGCACCCTCTGCCACGTCATTGCCGTCTGGCAGGTTCTAAAATAGCCATTTTTAAAACAAAACCAATATGAAAAAAATACTTTTTATCACCCTACTCCTTTCATCCTTCATCCTTCATCCCTCATCAACGAAGGCCCAGTCGCCCCGCGAAGACTTCAAGCAGAACGTCTTTAAGTCGGGCAGCAACTACTACGCCTACCCGGGCCCCGAGCAGCAACGGCTCACGCCTGCCCCGAAAGGCTACACACCTTATTATATCAGCCACTACGGCCGCCACGGCTCGCGCTATCTCATCGGGAAAGACGACTACGACAAGGCTTGGAAAGTGCTTCTCCGCGCTGATTCCGTCGGCAAACTGACCGCCCTCGGCAAGGACGTGCTGCGCCGCGTGACAATGCTGCGCAACGAGGCCGACCAGCGGCGCGGCGAACTCACCCTGCTCGGAGCGGAGCAGCATCGCGACATCGCCCGACGAATGTATGAGCGGTTTCCCGAGGTGTTCAAGGGCGCGACCGACATTGACGCGAAGAGCACCGTGGTCATCCGCTGCATCCTCTCGATGGAAAACGCGCTTCAGGAACTCAAGAGCCTCAACCCGAAACTGTGCATCCGCCACGACGCGTCGGAGCACGACATGTGGTATCTGAACTACGACGACAAGCGGCTCAAAGACCGCATCTGGAACCCCGAGGCGCGCGCGGCCTTCGACGCTTTCAAGAAGCGCCACGCCAACTACGACCGCGTGATGCAGACACTGTTCAACGACACGGCCTACGTCAGCCACGAGGTGAACGCCGAGAACCTGAACTACCACCTCTTTAAACTCGCGTCGAACATCCAGAGTTCCGAAATCCGCCATTCCATGACGCTCTACGACCTGTTCACCGCCGACGAAATCTACGACAACTGGATGATTGAAAACGCCGGCTGGTATCTCGGATTCGGCCCATCGCCCCTCAACGGAGCCTTGCAGCCTTTCTCGCAGCGCAATCTGCTCCGGAAAATCATCGAGGAGGCCGACCAGAACGTCGGAAAAAGCCATCCGGGCGCCACGCTGCGCTACGGCCACGAGGTCTGCGTGATGCCGCTGGCCTGCCTGCTCGAACTGGACAACTGCGGCAAGCAGATTGCCGATTTTGAGCAACTGCCTGCCGAGGGTTGGCTGAATTACAAGATTTTCCCGATGGGCTGCAACGTGCAACTGATTTTCTACAAGCCGAAGAAGGGCAAGGGCGACATTCTCGTGAAAGCCCTGCTCAACGAAAACGAAACCACGCTGCCGCTGAAAGCCGTCACGGGGCCGTATTACAAATGGACGGACTTCCGCGACTATTTCACGCGAAAACTCGACCGTTTCAAGTTAGAGGAATAAACTGCCTGAAAAACTCCCAAATGGCAATTCCGGCGGTGACGGAGACGTTCAGCGAATGTTTTGTGCCGAACTGCGGAATTTCGAGGCAGTCGTCGCAAAGATCGACAACGTGCTGGTGGACGCCTTTCACCTCGTTGCCCAGAACGATGGCGGAAGGACGAGGGTCGAGGGACGATGGCGCGAAGGGCAGTTTGGTGGAGCCTTCGACCTGTTCCACGGCATAGACCGTGCAGCCCTGCTGCTTGAGCGATTTGACGGCCTCTTCGGCGGTCGCGAAATAGCACCAACTGACGGAGTCTTCTGCCCCGAGGGCCGTCTTGTGGATTTCGTTGTGGGGTGGCGTGGCGGTGATGCCGCAGAGATAGACGGCCTCCACGCAGAAGGCGTCGCAGGTGCGGAACACCGAGCCCACGTTGTAGAGCGAGCGCACGTCGTCGAGCACGACCACGAGCGGCATTTTCTCGGCCTCGCGGAATTGCTCCACGCTGAGGCGGTTCATTTCGAGGATGTTCAGTTTTCGCATGACGAATAGGCGAGGGCGTAAACCTTGATTTGCTTCACCATGGCGAGCAGTCCGTTGCTCCGCGTGGGCGAAAGATGGTCGCGCAGTCCGATGCGCTCAATGAAGTAGAGGTCGGCCGAGAGGATGTCTTGCGGCGTCTGGTCGGAGAGTACGCGCAGCAGCAGCGCCACGATGCCCTTCACGATAAGGGCGTCGCTGTCGGCTTGCAGGTGGAGCCGGGTTTTTCCTTCGTCGCCGTCGTTTCGCGGCTCGCAATACACCCACACGCGGCTCTGGCAGCCGTCGATGAGGTTCTGCTCGGTCTTGAATTGCTCGTCGAGCGGGTCGAGTTCGCTGCCGAGGTCGATGAGCATCTGGTATTTGTCCATCCAGTCGTCGAAGCCTTCAAATTCCTCGATAATCTGGTCTTGCAGTTCGTTGATTGTCATGATTCTTTCACTAATTTAAAAAGTTTATCGTTGGACCGTACTTTTTCCGGCACTCGAATGGCGGCGAGTTCGTGCTGACGCGCCGTCGGGGTGGGAAGGCCGTCGTTGTCGTGGATTTCGGCGACATCCACCCACAGGGCGCCCGTCGTGGGTCCGGTGATGAGCAGGCGGTCGCCCACGCTGAACGTGGAGGCATCAACGCTGACCTCGGCCACGCCGATTTTTGAGAAATATTTCGTCACGCGGCCCACGAGTTGCTTGCGCTCGGTGGCGTTGGAGCCGTAGGTCTTGTTCCATTCGCCGAGCCGCTGACCTTGATAGTAGCCGTCCCAGAATCCTCGGTTGAAGACGGTGGCGAGCCGCTCGTCCCACTCGTCTTTTCGGGCCTCGGAAAACGCCTTTTCTCCTGTCGTTCCTCGCTCCTCGTTCCTCCTTCCTCCTTCCTCGTTCCTCGAATCCTCAACCACCGCCGCAATCGCCTCTTTGTAGCACTTCACGACGGTATAGACGTATTCCGGCCCTCGGGCGCGACCCTCGATTTTGAACACGCGCACGCCGGCCGCCATCAGTCGGTCGATGAAACGGATGGTTTTCAGGTCTTTCGGGCTCATCAGGTACTTGTTATCGACCTCGATTTCGTTGCCCGTCTCGGCATCGGTGAGCACGTAGGAACGGCGGCAAATCTGGATGCACTCGCCTCGGTTGGCCGAGCGGCCGCTGTCGTGGAGGCTCATGTAGCATTTCCCGCTGACGGCCATGCACAGTGCTCCGTGGCAGAACATTTCGATGCGCACGAGGTCGCCCTTCGGCCCCCGGATGTCCTGCTCTACAATTTGGCGGTGGATTTCGGCCACCTGCTCCATGTTCAACTCGCGCGCCAGCACCACCACGTCGGCAAACTGCGCGTAGAACTTCAGCGACTCGACGTTGGAGATGTTCAACTGCGTGGAGAGGTGAACCTCCACGCCCTGCTGCCGGCAATACTGCATCACGGCCACGTCGGCAGCGATGACCGCCGAGATGCCTGCCTCGCGCGCCGCATCCACGATTTGGCGCATCGCGGCGATGTCGCCGTCGTAGATAATCGTGTTCACCGTGAGGTAGGTCTTGATGCCCTCGGCAGCGCAGGTCACGGCAATGTCGCGCAGGTCGTCGATGGTGAAATGATTCGCCGAATGCGACCGCATATTGAGTTGTCCGATGCCGAAATAGACGCTGTCGGCACCGGCCTTGATGGCAGCGGCCAGCGACTCGCGCGAGCCGACGGGCGCCATCACTTCAAAATCCTTCACGCTGTTCATTTCCGTCAGTTCCGATGTTTAAGAATGCAAAGGTAGTGCAAAAAAGAGAAATCCAAGAGTTAATGGAGGTTAATTTTTCCCTTGTTACAAAAGTTTAAACTAAATTTGCAGTTAAATTTTAAGCAAATGAGCTTCACAAGCATTGTAAGTAAGGTTTTCAGACCTCGCCAGAAAGCGTTGGAAAAACATTTTGGCGAGGGTTTGGCGTTGCAGGATGCCGTGTTGAAATACCTGACAGAACGCGGCCGCCAGACGGAATATGGCAGGCGATTTGGCTTTGGAAGCATCAGGAATTACGAGGATTTCGCCCGACTCGTGCCGCAGACCGACTACGAAGACCTGAAGGCCGACATCGACCGGATGCGACGCGGCGAGCGCGACGTGCTCTGGCCCGGACAAGTGAAGTGGTTTGCGAAGTCGAGCGGCACGACCAACGACAAGTCGAAGTTCATCCCCGTGACGCGCGAAGGCCTGAAAAACCTGCACTACAAGGGCGGAACCGACGTTGTGGCCCTCTATCTGCAGCACCATCCCGAGAGCAGGATGTTCAACGGGAAAGGCCTGATTCTGGGCGGCAGCCATCAGCCGAACTACAACGAAAGAAACTCGCTGGTGGGCGACCTGAGCGCCATTCTCATCGAAAACATCAATCCGCTGGCCAACCTCGTGCGCGTGCCGAAGAAATCGACCGCCCTGCTCGCCGATTTCGAGGAAAAACGCGACCGGATTGCCCACGAGTGCCTCCGTCAGGACGTGACCAACCTCAGCGGCGTGCCGTCGTGGATGATGAGCGTGCTCGTGAGGGTTTTGGAACTGTCGGGCAAGCAGAGCATCGACGAAGTGTGGCCCAATCTCGAAGTGTTTTTCCACGGCGGCATCGCCTTCACGCCCTACCGCCACCAATACGAGCAGCTGATTCGCTCGCCTCGCATGAAGTACATGGAGACCTACAACGCCAGCGAGGGCTTTTTCGGCATCCAGAACGACCTGTCGGACCCCGCCATGATGCTCATGCTCGACTACGGCGTGTTCTACGAATTTCAGGAAATCGGCAGCCAGAAGGGCGACATCGTGCCGCTGGCCGGCGTAGAGACGGGCAAGAACTACGCCATGCTCATCAGCACCTCGTGCGGACTGTGGCGCTACATGATTGGCGACACCGTCATGTTCACGAGCCTCAACCCCTACAAATTCGTCATCACCGGCCGCACGAAATACTTCATCAACGCCTTCGGCGAGGAACTCATCATGGACAACGCCGAGAAAGGCCTGGCCTACGCCTGCGAACAGACCGGTGCCGAAATCCTTGAATACACTGCTGCGCCCGTCTTCATGGACGAGCAGGCGAAATGCCGCCACCAGTGGCTCATCGAATTTGCGCAAAAACCCGAGAACATCGAGCATTTCGGCCAACTCTTAGACCAGAAACTGCAAGAACTCAACAGCGACTACGAGGCCAAGCGCTCGCGCGACATCACCTTGCAGCACCTCGAAATCATCGAGGCCCGCAGCGGCCTGTTCAACGACTGGCTGAAGCAGCACGGCAAACTCGGCGGACAGCACAAGATTCCCCGACTTTCCAACACCCGGAAGCACATCGAGGAACTGCTCGGAATGAATTTTAGTTAATCTAATTGAAGTTTCGGATGTTAATAAAAGCGTGAATATATAGGTGCAAAAAAGGCATTGGATACTTGCGTATGTCGCAAGAAATGAGTAACTTTAAGGTGCATAACAAAAAGACTCATTACACCAATGCCAATGCACAAAGT
>JAFUVC010000046.1 GCA_017483785.1 Prevotella sp. | reverse complement strand
CTCCGGTTCAGACTTTTTCCATACCTTTGCAGACGTAGTTGCATTTTGGAGTTGAATCTTCGCACGTTTTTTTTTGTCGTTTGATTTTTTATTCCTAACTTTGCAGTAATAATCTCAAAATGTTAATTGTAAAATAGTAAATCGTCAAATCTATTTGAATCTCCTCGACCAAAATATCAAGTATTTGCCAGGTATGGGACCACGGCGCACCGAACTCCTCAACAAGGAACTCGGCATTTCGACGTGGGGCGAACTGCTCGAGCATTATCCTTATAAATATGTCGATCGCAGCCGAATCTACACTATCAACGAATTGCAGGCCGATATGCCTTTCGTGCAAATCAAAGGGCGGATTCTCTCGTTCGAGGAATTTGCGATGGGCCCGAGGAAAAAACGCATCGTGGCGCACTTTTCAGATGGTCGCGGAGTGGTGGATTTGGTGTGGTTCAATGGTACGAAATACGTCTATCAGCAGTATAAAGAGGGTGTGGAATACATCGTTTTCGGTAAACCGGGCATTTTTAACGGGCGGTTTCAGTTTACCCATCCCGACATCGACAAAGCCAGCGAATTGGTACTTTCGGAAATGGGGATGCAGCCCTATTACATGACCACCGAGCGTATGAAAAACGGCGGACTGCAGAGCAGGGCGCTGGAACGAATCATCAAGTCGCTGCTGGAGAAACTGCGTTTGCAGCAGTCGGCCACCAACGACGTGGCAAACGGCGTGCTCAAGGAAACCCTGCCGCCCTACATCACGGGGCCGCTGCACCTTTGTTCGCGCGACGAGGCCGTGCGCTGGATTCACTACCCGAAAACGCCCGAGGAAATGCAGCGCGCGCGTGTGCGATTGAAATTTGAGGAACTGTTCTATGTGCAACTCAACATCCTGCGCTACGCCAGCGACCAGCGACGCAAGTATCGCGGCTACGTTTTCGGGCAGGTGGGCGACATTTTCAACACGTTCTACCACCGCCACCTGCCGTTTGAACTGACGGGGGCGCAGAAGCGCGTGATGCGCGAGATTCGCGCCGATATGCGCACGGGACGGCAGATGAACCGCCTGCTTCAAGGCGACGTGGGCAGCGGAAAGACGCTCGTGGCCCTGATGACGATGCTCATCGCCCTCGACAACGGCTATCAGGCCTGTATGATGGCGCCCACGGAGATTCTGGCCGAGCAGCACCTGCAAACCATCCGCGATTTTCTGGGCGACATGCCCGTGCGCGTGGAACTGCTGACGGGAATCGTGAAGGGAAAGCGCCGCACAGAGGTGCTCCGAGGCCTTCTCGACGGCACCATCCACATCGTCGTGGGCACCCACGCGCTGATTGAAGACACCGTGCAGTTCCACCGGCTCGGCCTCGCCGTCATCGACGAGCAGCACCGCTTCGGCGTGGCGCAGCGCGCGAAACTCTGGGCGAAAAGCGAAAATCCGCCCCATGTCTTGGTCATGACCGCCACGCCCATCCCCCGCACGCTGGCCATGACCATCTACGGCGACCTCGACGTGAGCGTCATCGACGAACTGCCGCCCGGCCGGAAGCCCATCCAGACCATCCACAAGTTCGACAACCAGCAGACCTCGCTCTACCACGGCATCCGCCAGCAGATTCAGCAGGGACGGCAGGTCTATGTCGTCTTTCCGCTCATCAAGGAGAGCGAGAAAATCGACCTCCAGAACCTTGAAGCGGGTTTCGAGACGCTCCGACAGGCCTTCCCCGAATATCGGCTGAGCAAGGTACACGGCAAGATGAAAGCCGCCGAAAAAGAAGAGGAGATGCAACGCTTCGTCAGCGGCGAGACGCAGATGCTCGTCGCCACGACGGTCATCGAAGTGGGCGTGAACGTGCCGAACGCCTCGGTGATGGTCATTCTCGAGGCCCAGCGCTTCGGGCTCTCGCAACTCCACCAGCTTCGCGGCAGGGTGGGGCGCGGCGCCGACCAGTCGTATTGCATCCTCGTCACCAACTACCAACTCTCCGCCGAGACGCGCAAGCGCATCGACATCATGTGCGAGACCAACGACGGCTTCGAAATTGCCGAGGCCGACCTGAAACTGCGCGGTCCGGGCGACCTTGAGGGCACGCAGCAGAGCGGCATGGCCTTCGACCTGAAAATTGCCGACATCGCCCGCGACGGACAACTCGTGCAGTTGGCCCGCGACGAGGCCCAGAAAATCATCGATGCCGACCCCACTTGCGAAAGTCCGCAGTATCAGATGCTCTGGAACCGGCTTCGCGAACTGCGGAAAACCAACATCAACTGGGCCGCCATTTCGTGAATTCGTTCCTCGCAAATCGTTCCTCCTTCCTCGAAAAAATCGTAATCCGAAATGTTAAAACACTAAAATAAACTTTAATCTTTTGTCATAAAATTTTCATTTCCAGAGATTTTTTCCTATCTTTGCATCGTCTTTTGCAAGTGCATTGTGCTCTCGTATGGTTCAATGGGCGTTCCGAGGCAGACAAAAGTTGCCTGTTTTCAACGCGAAAGGCTAACCTAAAAAAGACGATTATGAGTTTAAAGAAAATTTTTAAGACATTAGCATTAACGGCGTTTTTCACTCTTTCAGGACAACAGGTTTCGGCGCAGGACTTAATTGCCCGCCAGGCTCCCGTCGATAAGAAGATGAAAGCCGTTGACACCCTTACTTTCCAACAACTTTTAGACCGCGAATATTCCGGCCTTCCCGCCGAAGACCTCTATGCCGACTGGGAAAACAAGTACGCCCATCGCGCCACGCAACTTCCCAATGAATACAAAATTGACCTTCGCGACTTCTGTATGCCCACGCCCAGCCGTGTGGTGACGTCGAACTTCGGTTCGCGCTGGGGCAAGCAGCACAAGGGACTCGACATCAAGGTTTATGTAGGCGACACCATCCGCTCGGCCTTCTCGGGCATGGTTCGCATGGTGAAATACGAGGCTCGGGGATACGGAAAATACATCGTCATCCGCCACGACAACGGACTGGAAACCATCTACGGACACCTCTCGAAGCAACTCGTCAGGGAAAACCAGCGCGTGAAGGCGGGCGACGTCATCGGACTCGGTGGAAACACGGGTCGTTCCACAGGCTCGCACCTGCATTTCGAGACGCGACTCTGCGGCGTGGCGCTCAATCCCGCCGTGTTGTTCGACTTCCGTGCGCAGGACGTGACGGGCGACTTCTACGTCTATCGCAAGAGCACCTACAACCGCGACGCTGCCGAGGCAACCCGTCTGCGCGGCGTGCAGGGCAACGGCAGTTACAATCCTGCCGACGTGAACTCGACGGCCACCGCCGCCAACCGCAATGCCGGCTCGAAGAAGTCAGCCGCCCCGACGCGCAAGGTGCATAAGGTGAAGAGCGGCGAAACGCTCTATCGCATCGCCACGAAATACGGCGTCAGCGTCGAGAAACTCCGCCAACTCAACGGCCTGAAGAAGAACGCCAACATCCGCGCCGGACAACTCATCCGCTACTCCTGATTTTCCCTCGAAAGTCGCAAGCATAAAAAAGCGTATGCCCCAACGAGCATACGCTTTTTCGTTTTCAGTATTTCGGCATCACGAGCCAGAGAATCAAGTAAATCAGCAGTCCGGGGAAACCTGCGCTGAAAAGGCTCAGCAGCAAGTAGAAAATACGAACCACGGCCGGATCCCAGTCGAAATAATCAGCAATGCCGCCACAAATTCCGGCAATCCAACGGTCGTCTTGCGACCTCAAAAGTTTTTTTCCAGTTGACATACCTTTTTATATTTAAGAATTAGAATTTATTTTTGCGAATTTATAGATTAGACGAATAAAACGGACAAAAAGTTGCACGATTTCTCATTTTTTTTCGTTAATTTTGTGGCATGAAGCGACTCACGCAGACATATTTCGCCATTTTTTCCCTGCTCCTCGCCCTGCTCACAGGCTGCGGAGGCGAGCGGATGCGCCAGCGGCTGCAATTCGTGGCCGCGTGCAACGAGGCCGACACGGTTTTCACAAAGGCGTGGCAGCCCACGGTCGATTCCCTCGTGGATTATTTCCGCAGTTACTGCTCGGCCAACGAGCGGATGACGGCCTACTACCTGCAAGGGCGCGTGCGCCAAGACCTGCGCGAAATTCCGCAGGCCCTTGAAGCCTATCAGCACGCTACGGAAGTGGCCGACACCACCCGCGACGACTGCGACTGGCACACGCTCTACGCCGTCTATGGCCAGATGGTGAGCCTGTTTCAGGCGCAATTCCTGCCCGACAACCAGATGAAAGCACTGCAAGAGGCCGAGCGCGTAGCGTGGAAGGGAAAGGACACGCTGGCGGCACTCGTGGCCTTCGACCTGCGCTCGCGACCCTATCACCTGAAAAATCTGACGGACAGCGTGCTCATCATCGAGAAGCAGGCGCGCGAACGCTACCTGAAATACGGCTACAAAGACAAGGCGGCGCAGGCCATTCTCGGCAGCATCAGCATCTTGCTCAACCGTCGCCGATATGCCGAAGCCAAGCGATATATGCAGATTTTCGAGCGAGAGTCGGGATGGTATGCCGCCGACGGGAACACGATGGCCGGAAAAGTGCTCTACTGCTACGACAAGGGGCGCTATCTGATGGCGATGGGGCAGCTCGACTCCGCCCTGCACTACTTCCGCCAGACCGTCGCCGCAGGCAAGAAAGAGGCCGGCTACCACGGGCTGATGACCTTCTATGAGCGGAAAAACAAGCCCGATTCCATCGCGAAATATGCCAAACTCTACGCCGCCGCCAACGACTCGGCCTATCTGCACGTGAATCAGGAGAAAGTGCAGCAAATCACGGCGATGTACGACTACACCCACCACCAGCACAAGGCTGCCGAGGAGTCCGAGAAAGCCCGAATGCGCGAATATGCCATCGTGGGCATCCTCGTCGTGGGATTGCTGCTGGCCGCCGCCGCTCACGCGAGGCATAAACGCTACAAAACGGCGAAAATTGCCGAAATCAACCGCCTCACGGCCGACTATCAGGCGAGCAAGACCGACCGCGACCGCCTCGAGAAAATGTTGGCGGCCTTTGAGGACACGCAGGCCGAAAACGAAAAACTGAAGCAGGAGTTGCGAAGCGAAATCGGCAGTCTGAACGCTCGGGTGCAGGAATACGAAGCGCGGTTCCGCCAAGTCAGGGGCGACGAGCGGCTTGAAGCCCTGCGCGAAAGCGAAATTGCCAGCCTCTTCAACCAGAAAAAACGCCACACACGCAAAAACTCCGTTCCCTCGGATGCCGAATGGCAGCAGTTGGCCGAGGCGTTTGCCCACTACGTTCCGTCGTTCACGGCCACCATCGCCAAGGAAAAACAACTGTCGGAACAGGAGCGGCGCGTCTGTCTGCTTCAGTATCTCGACTTTTCGACGGGCGAGGCCGCCATTTTGCTCGGCACCACCGCGCAGGCCGTCACCAATGCCAAATCGCGTGCCAACCATAAGCTGTTTTCCGAAGAAAAAGCCTCGACTTTGGGCCGAAACCTGAAGAAAATCTCCATTGTGTAAACTTTGTGTAAAATTTTTATAACCGACTGACTATCAGTCGGTTATAAAGCAATTTTCGCTGAATTGTGTAAAGTCGGTGTATTATTTCGCGTGAAAAAATTTGGCAAACGCTTCTTTTCCGTCGTATTTTTGCAAACAAATTAAAACGGAAAATCATGAAAACTATCATCACCGCACTGCTCGCTCTCGTCTGGATGGCTGAGGTTGAAGCATCAAATTCGCTTAATTTCCGCGTCAACGACAAAGATATCACCTTCTGCATCAACCAGAACGTTGCGGGGAAGGACATCCCAAACGATGAACTTACCATTCGAGAAATTCCCCTCACCATCGGTTTTCTCAAAACCGAGAGCAGCCATATAGGTGTCAATCATAACCTGTTTGGCTGGCGTGGCATTGCCCACACGAACCTGCCGGAGAACAGGTTGGACGGTGCGGCCGTCGAAACCTGCAAAACCGTGAAACTGATAAGCAGTGTCGGGGAAAAGAAAGTTGTGCATCAACACTTTTTGAAGCAATGCGACAATACTGCCACTATTCAGCAAATTGTTTACTTTATAGACAGCATCGTCACTCACATAGGTATCGTTTTCATTTCCGCAGGGGCCAGGAACACCGAGGTCGAACACCTGTTTCATCTGAATCCAATATCCACCCGATTTCGCCATCTTTTCTGCCATACGTTGCTCCCATTCAAATGGGGTCACATTTGTTTGGCCAGTTCCAGATTGCGCTTCATGTAGTTGGCAAAATCGGCAGAGTTCATCGGCGATTGCTGCGATTCGGCGATTTTCCGCATCTTGCGCTCCGTCGCCTCCTTGTGAAACTGATTTAAGAATGTCATCATTCATAACATTTAATTGATTTCGTTGGCAAAGGTACAAAATATCTTGAGAAATATCGAATAAAAAACAAAAATTATTTATGAGCATGAAAACAAACAACATTTGGCGCTTCGCCACGATTCTTTTGCTGTTGCTGACGGCGATTCCAACCTGTGGAGAGACGGTTGAAGTAATGCCCCGATTCCCCGGCGGCGACAAGGCACTGATGGAATTCATCGAAAACAATCTTCATTGCCCGAAAAAGATGCTGAAAATTGGTGCTTATGGTAGGGTTTTCGTCTCGTTCACTGTCGAAAAAGACGGAACGATTACAGGGCCGAAAGACGTCAAAACACTCTTAAAAAAGAAATCGGGCAAACCGTATGAAAACACCCGAATCGTCAAACAATGCGAAGAGGAGGCAATGCGAGTTGTCAAAATGATGCCGCGCTGGATTCCGGGAACACAAAATGGCGAGCCAGTCCATGTGAAATTCTGTGTGCCTATCATGTTCAATAAAAAAATGCTAAAACCGCCATTTAAACCTGTGAAATGAAAAAAAGAAGAATCATGAAAACAAACAACATTTGGCGCTTCGCCACGATTCTTTTGCTGTCGCTTCCAGTTTTACAAAGTATGTCGCAGAGCAGCAACACCGACTTGCCTGTTATGGCGCATAAAAACGACGAAAAGG
>JAFUVC010000045.1 GCA_017483785.1 Prevotella sp. | reverse complement strand
GCTACGTTTTCATTGCCTCGCGCAAAAAATACCCTGATGCCGAGGGAAAAATGGCGGTCAGCTACACGCAAGACGGCTATGTGGTCTGCTACACTTCGTATGGCAGCCTCGTCAACCGCTTTCCGTGCGGCGTGAACCCGGGAACGCTGATTTTCGTGACGCACAATGCGAAAATCCCCGTCTATTAAGATTTATTCTGCGGAATAGTCGGCTACGGTCTTGCGATATATATTATATGTACGCACGCGCGAAATGTAGCCTTTCAGGGTGCCATCAACATCGACAACCGGCAGGTTGTTGGCGTTGGTGACCTCAAATTTCTGCATGACATCGGTCATGGGGTCGCCCGTGGTGAGCGTCGTGGCGACGGCGGTCATGACATCGCTGGCCTTGAAACGGCCGTAGAGTTCGGTGCGGAACATGACGTGGCGCATCTGCGTGACGTCAATCTCGCCCAGAAGATGGTTGGCGGCATCGACGACGGGAATGAAGTCGCCTCGGCTCTGGCTGATGACTTGAATCAGTTTGCCCAGCGGCATGTCGGGCTGCACGGCGGTGTATTCGCGCTCGATGATGCTCTCGAGGCTCATCAGCGTCAGCACCGAGCGATCGACGTGGTGCGTGACCAGTTTTCCCTGTCGGGCCAGTCGGATGGCGTAAATGCTGTGTGGCTCGAAAAGGCTGATGGTGATGACAGCCATCACGCTGACCACAATCAGCGGAATGAAAAGCGCGTAGCCGCCCGTGATTTCCGCAATGAGAAAGATGCCCGTCAGCGGCGCGTGCATCACACCGGCCATGACGCCGGCCATGCCCAGCAGCGTGAAATTCTTCTCGGAAACAATCGACCCGAGTTCGTTGACGTTCCACAGCCGCGCGAAAAGGAATCCGCTGAATCCGCCGACAAACAGCGACGGGGCAAACGTTCCGCCGACACCGCCGCCGCCATTGGTGGCCGACGTGGCAATCACTTTCGTCAGCAGCACCAGCGCCACGTACCACAAGAGCATGTTGCCGTGGCCGTAGAACAGCGAATTGTTCAGCATCTGCGACCAGTCGGCCTCATTTTTGCCGTTAATCAGGATGTTCAGCGCGCCGTAGCCCTCGCCGTAAAGGGCGGGAAACAGGAAAATGAGCAGGCTGAGCAGCGTGCCGCCCAATGCCAGCCGGGCATAGCGGCGCTCCTTGAGTCGCCCGAAAACGCCCTCGCAAACCGCCATCATGCGAATGAAGTAGAGGCTCACGAGTCCGCAGGCCACGCCGAGCAAAATCGCCGGCAAGAGGTTGCTGAGATTCCATTCCGACTCGAGGTGAAACGTGAACAGCGCGTCGCTGCCCATGAAAATATAGGTGAAACAGGTGGCGGTGACGCTCGCCGTTAGAATCGGCAGCAGCGAAGCCATCGACAAATCGACCATCAGCACTTCAAACGTGAAGACGAGGCCTGCCATCGGAGCCTTGAAAATGCCTGCAATAGCCGCTGCCGCGCCACTTCCGACGAGCAGCATGAGTTTCTTGTTGTCGAAACGGAAAAACTGCCCCAGACTGGAGCCGATGGCCGAGCCCGTGAGCACAATCGGAGCCTCGGCACCGACCGAACCTCCAAATCCGATGGTGATGGCCGAGGCGACAACCGACGTCCAGCAGTTGTGGCCGCGCAGACGCGATTTTTTCGAGGAAATGGCGTGGAGAATGCGCGTGATTCCGTGCGAAATGTTGTCTTTGACGACGTAGCGCACGAAAAGCATCGTCAGCCAGATGCCGATGACGGGGAAGACAAGATAGAGCCAGTTGGCCGAACTTGCCGAAAATTCTGACGTGAGAAGCGATTGGATGAGGTGGATGATGCGGTGGAGCACATAGGCGGCCACCGAGGCGAAAAAGCCAATCAGCAGCGCAAGCAGAATCATCAGCTGCCGCTCGGGAATGCGGGCAGTCCATTTCAGAAGTTTCTCCTGAATGGCGCTATTGGCGGATGATGCTGAACTCTCCATTGGCACTGATTTTGATGATGCTGCTCGGCTTGTGGGGCCTGTGCTCCTGCCGACGGCTCCAACAGACGTAATCGACCGACTCCAGCAAAGTCGGGGAAATGTCGCGGAAGTTCTGCGGTGCAGACTCGCCGCTCACGTTGGCACTGGTGCTCACGACGGGTTTCTGAAACCTGTAGCAAAGTTCTTTGGAAAAGGGCTCGTGGGTGAGTCGCATGGCCACGCTTCCGTCTTCGGCAATTAAGTTCGGTGCCAGACCGCTGGCGTTGTCGAAAATCAGCGTGACGGGCGTCGTGGCCAGTTCCATGATGTCCCACGCCACGTCGGGCACGTTGCGCACATAGCGTTGCAGTCGGCCTTCGCTGTCAACAAGGCAGATGAGTGCTTTCGAGTCGTCGCGCTGCTTGATTTGGAAGACACGCGCCACGGCCTCCGGATTCGTCGCGTCGCAGCCAATCCCCCAAATCGTGTCGGTAGGGTAGAGGATTACGCCGCCTCGGCGCATCACCTCCACCGCTTTTCGAATATCGTCTTCCTGCTTCAAAATACCAAGATTTTGTAGCCAATGGTCAGTGAAAGATACTGATTTCGTGCCTTTCCGAGAAGCATTCTGGCCTTGTCGCTCTTCGCAACTCTGCGCGGCGACCAGTTCCAGCGGGCGTCAAGGGTGAAATTCTTGGCGAAAACCAACTCCACACCGATGGGAATCGTGAATTCGCCACCGTGGAGTTCTTTCTTGATGTCGTTGACAAACTCAACTTCGCCGTTGTTCGCGTCAATATTCTGGCTACTTTTAACCTTCGCCTTGCCACTAACCAATGTGCTGAAATTGATACCCGTATAGATGCCTAACTTTTGGTTGAAGGAATATTTCAGCAGATAGCCGGTATTGAGGTAATCCAGGTTGTAGTCATAGGGATTTTCGGGGCCCACGAGGTATTTCCCGCGCTCTTCCTCAACAATTCTGGTGGGGTCGATAATGACTTGGTTTGCGCCTTTGCGGGAATAGCCGGCCTCAAAAGTCATGGAGAAATTCGGGTTCACGAAAACCTCAGTGAAAATACAGCCATGAAACCAGAGTTTTGCCTTTCCGTCCGTGTTGGTCAATGTGGACATCGAAGGACCGATTCTTCCACCAACGAGAACGTCCCATAAATCGTAAGGCTCTTCTTTTAATTGTGCGTGAAGAGTCGTGTTAACAGTGAATGACAGCAAAACTGCGAATAAAAGAATTTTTTTCATACTTTGTTTGAATTTTAATTAAATTTGATGCAAAGTTACAACTTTTTGTTGAAATGCACCTCATCTTGTCGGAGAAATTTGTAACTTTGCATGTAAAAAAAAGGAAAAATGACAAAACAAGACCTGAAAATCGTGTTTATGGGCACGCCGGAGTTTGCCGTGGCGACGCTTCGGGCGTTGGTGGAGGGAGGCTATCGTGTGGTGGCCGTCGTGACGCAACCCGACAAGCCCGTCGGGCGGCATGGCTCCGTCTTGCGGGCTCCGGCAGTGAAGGAATACGCCCTTTCGGTGGGGCTTCCCGTCCTTCAGCCCGAAAAAATGAAAGATGCCGGTTTCGTGGAGCAACTTCGCGGCTATCAGGCTGATTTACAGGTTGTTGTAGCGTTTCGGATGTTGCCAGAAGTCGTGTGGGCGATGCCCCGATTCGGCACGTTCAACGTCCATGCCGCGCTTTTGCCGCAGTATCGTGGTGCCGCGCCCATCAACTGGGCAATCATCAACGGCGAAACCGAAACGGGTGTCACCACGTTCTTCCTCGACCACGAAATTGATACGGGTAAAATCATTTTACAAAAACACTTTCCGATTCCCGACGAAGCCGATGTCGAATACGTTTATGACGGGCTGATGAATCTCGGGGCGGTAATTGCCCTCGAAACCGTCGATTTGGTGATTGAAAATGATGGGGAAATTTCCGCTATTTCACAAGAAGAATGGCTCAATAACAATTGTCAATTGTCAATTGCCAAATGTCAATTATTTGCCGCTCCGAAAATCTTCAAGGAAACATGTCGGATTTGTTGGGGTTCCACTGCGAAAAAAGTTTACGATTTTGTGCGAGGTCTGTCGCCCGTTCCCGCCGCATGGACAACTCTCGTCGAACGCGAAGTTGCCGAAGGCTCAGATTCGTCGCCGATAGACCTGAAAATCTACAAAACCCAGAAAACAGGCCGCCCCTGCACCGCTCCAGCAGGCTCGCTTCTCGTCGAGAAAAACCGCTTTTTTGTCGCCACATCCGACGAATGGCTCGAAATTCTGGAACTCCAGATGGCCGGAAAAAAGCGCATGGCCGCCCGCGATTTCCTGAATGGTTTCAAAGGTGTTCAAAATTATATTTTGAAATAGAAACATTAAAAAGTGTTACCCCCCCCTAAAAATAATCTTAAAATATTTTAATTTATCACTTTAATAAAATAGTAAATAGTAATTTTGCAGATTAGTTAAAGATTATCTGCGAAAATCTTTGTGTTTTCTACAGCGGAGGCATTCATTAACTGTCAGTGACACACTCAGTATGTGTTACCACCCCCTTGTTGCCAAATTGCGTATGATTAGTTTTGTTTGGAGGGGGGGGAAGGATAGTTTTGTCTGTCTCTGAACGTATGAACAATTTTTCAAAATCAAATTTTGGAAGAGAAATTTTCTACAATCATCACAACATCTCAAAAGTTGTGGAATGTCGATTTGAAAGAAATCTGGCAGTATCGCGACCTGATAAAATTGCTTATCAGGCGTAATATCGTCGTGCAGTATAAACAGACCGTTCTGGGGCCGTTGTGGTACATTGTTCAGCCCATTCTGACCGTGCTGATGAACATGGTGGTGTTTGGCGGAATTGCGAAGATGAGTACCGACGGCATCCCGCAAGCCCTGTTCTATATGGCTGGAAATGTGTGTTGGTTCTATTTTTCTGATTGCCTGAACCAGACTTCATCGACTTTCATATCGAATCAGTCGGTATTCGGAAAAGTGTATTTCCCGAGGTTGGTCGTTCCCATTGCCACCGTGATTTCGAACCTGTTGCGTTTCGGCATACAACTCTGTTTGTTTGCAGTTATCTTCCTGTATTTCTATTTCTGCGGTGCCAACATTCATCCCAATTGGTGTGTCTTGCTCATTCCGCTGTTTATTGTGATGCTGGCAGGCTTGGGTCTCGGTTTTGGCATCCTCATATCTTCCATGACGACTAAATATCGCGATTTGACGATTCTTTTCTCTTTCATCGTGCAACTGTGGATGTATGGCACCCCCATTGTCTATCCTTTGAGCATGGTGCCGGAAGGTACTCTTAAGACGTTTATCTTAATCAATCCCATGACCTCCATTGTCGAGGCTTTCAAATACGCTACGTTTGGACAAGGCCATTTTTCATGGTTG
>JAFUVC010000044.1 GCA_017483785.1 Prevotella sp. | reverse complement strand
CGGCTGAGATGTATGCCGAGGGCCACTCGTTCTTCACCTACATGAGCGACAATGCCGACTCGCTGAGTTCGTGCTGCCGTCTGCGCAACGAAATCCAGGACAACGGCTTCAGTTACACGCTCGGCGCCGGTGGCGTCTCGACAGGTTCGAAGTCGGTGCTCACCATCAACCTGAACCGCTGCATCCAGTACGCCGTGAACAACGGAAAGGACTATCGCGAATACCTGACCTACGTCATTGACCTCTGCCACAAGGTGCAGATGGCCTACAACGAGAACCTGAAGGAATTGCAGGCCAACGGAATGCTGCCGCTCTTCGACGCCGGCTACATCAACATAGCGCGCCAGTACCTGACCATCGGCATCAACGGAATGATGGAGGCTGCCGAATTCATGGGCCTCGAAATCACCGACAACCCGAAATATCTGGCCTTCGTACAGGAAATTCTCGGTCTGGTCGAGAAGAAAAACAAGGAATACCGCTCGAAGGAAGTGCTCTTCAACTGCGAGATGATTCCGGCCGAGAACGTCGGTGTGAAACACGCCAAATGGGACCGCGAAGACGGCTATTTCGTGCCTCGCGACTGCTATAACTCCTATTTCTACGTGGTGGAAGACGAGTCGCTCAACATCATCGACAAGTTCAAACTCCACGGCGCGCCCTACATTCAGCACCTCACGGGCGGTTCGGCGCTCCACATGAACCTCGAGGAGCACCTCTCGAAGACGCAGTATCGCCAGTTGCTCGCCGTGGCCGCGAAGGAAGGTTGCAACTACTTCACGTTCAACATTCCCAATACGCTCTGCAACGACTGCGGATGCATCGACAAGCGCTACTTGCACGAGTGCCCGAAGTGCGGTTCGAAGAACGTCGATTACATGACCCGAATCATCGGCTACCTGAAGCGTGTGTCGAACTTCTCGCTGGCCCGTCAGCAGGAGGAACACCGCCGCTTCTACGCCAGCAAGGAGAAACTGACGCTCGTAGAACAGTAAAGGGCTATGTTGAAGTACGTAAACACAGGCGTCGTCTTTCAGGAAATCCCTGACGAGACGACGCTCTCCGTCAATATCTCGCGGTGCCCGTGCCATTGTCCGGGCTGCCACAGTTCCTACTTGGCAGAAGACATCGGCGAACCGCTCGACGAGGCCGCCATCGACGCCTTTGTCAGCGAATTTGGCGCCGGCATCACCTGCATTGCCCTGATGGGAGGCGATGCCGAGCCCGAAACCGTCGATCAACTGGCGCGCTACATCCACGAGCGTCATCCGCGCTATCGGGTGGCGTGGTACAGCGGCCGAATCCGCATTTCGCCACGCATCAATCGCGCCAATTTCGACTACATCAAGGTTGGTCCCTACATTGCCCACTTGGGCTCGCTGTCGAAGAAGACGACCAACCAGCGGCTCTACAAAGTGGGAGCCGACGGCGAAATGACCGATATCACCAGCCGTTTCTGGAAAAAATAAAATTTAAATCGGGAATCTGAAGAATTGCCGCTTCGGGTTGAAGTCAATCATCCACTGGTCGAGAATGAGGTGGTCGTTGAGCGCTCTGATAGTGAGCGTGTGGCTGCCCATTCCCAGTGAGATGGCGAGTTTTCTGATGTCCTGACCGCGCAAATCGTGCGATTCTTTTCTCAGCGAGAAGATTTTTTCGTCGTTTCCGTCGATGCTGACCGAGAAAAAGTAGTTTTCATCGTCGGCAGGCGAGAAGTTCGGCACTACGGCAATGTATAAAACGGCATTTCCGCGCTTCACGGAGTTGAATTTGTAGGTGATTTCGCCGTATTTTGCCAGTGCGACGGCCTGTGTGGAGTGGCCGAGCAGGGGAATGATTTCAGCGTCTTCGGTTGCCGAGGCGTAGTCGGCGGCATTTTTGACGATGCAGTCGCTGGAGTTGATTTGAACCTCGTAGGCCTCGCCGTTGCCGTATTTGCTGATTTCGTCGGCACTGAGTTGGTCGGGCAGCGCGGGCATGGTGAATGCCGGATTTCTCCAGAGCGACGCCGGAAAAACGTGGTTCCATTTCCCGTGGGCCATTTTCTGGTAGTGCTGCGTGAGTTGCTCAAACCGCCTCTGCGCCTTGATGCTGTGGGCGGCTGCCGTGAGGGCCTCGCTGTCGCGATGGAACGACTCTTTTCGGGCGATGAGCCGCGACTCCTGCGCCTCCAGATGCTTGACGGCGAGGGCTGTGGCGGCCTGAATGGGGTATTTTACGGCTGTGAAATAGGCGTCGCGCAGTTCCGGACGAGTGGTTTTCTCGATATTTTCGGCCATTTGCTGTAAAATGGTGAATTCGCCGAGGTAGCGCTCCAGTTCGTTGCCGAAGGCAAGCGCGTTGAACTGGCTCTTGTCCATGTGTTCGGGCTGGCAGACGGCCGTGAGTTCGTAGAATTTCCGCATGACGGGCAGCAGCCTGTGGCCGCAAGTCTTCCCGAACTGCTGCTGGAGCCATTTGTCGAGATGCTGTTCGAGGTTTCGGGCGGTGACGGCGTTCTCGTTCCACGCCAAATCAAGGAAAAGCGACAGTTGATAGGCCGCGGTTTTCGGATTTCTGACGTTGGCAATCCAAGTCTTCTTGACGTTTTTGCGAAGGGCTTCTTTCGCTTTGTAATAGACGTGTCCGGGCTGTTCGGTGGAAATCCACTGGCTGTTGTCGTCCCACGTCAGCGCAGGCTGGGCGAGGGCAGAAACCACCGAAAATTCAAAATGCTCGGCCTCTTTGTGGTAAATTTTCGGAGAAACGGCCGATTTCCCTTGCGTCGGCGGCACAAACAGTGTGTTTGCACGCAGGCGCAGCAGCAATTCAAACAGTTTTTGGTTGTTTGGGCTGTGCTGGAGCCATTTCTCGTTGGCTACGGAAATGCCGCGCCAGGCCACCGACGGCTGTTGCAAAATAACGGTTTTTTCGTCGGTTTCCAGCCGTTTCTGCTGCTCGGGAACGATGTCGCCCCACCAAATCCACGGCGAAACGCCCGCCATGCGCGAGAGTTCCAGAATGCCGTAGGCCGTGCCGCGTCCGTTGTCGCCAATGACCACGACCCGACCGTCGTGAACGCCGATGTAGAAGGCATCTGCCTTCGCAATCACTTTCTGGTAGGGCAGTTTCCGCTTCTGGATTTTCTTGAACTCCTTGTTCGTGAGTTTGTTCAGTTCGATAATCTCGATTTTTCCCTTGTGGTTCGCCTGTGCATGATGGCCCGTGACGGCTTTCATGTCTTGCGAAAACATCTCGATGGCCGTCTTCACAACGGGCGAATAACTGTTTTGCGCCACATAGGTGACGTGGTGATGACCGTCGAACCACACGACATTGGCGCCCTGAATGGCCGTCGCGAGGAAAAAACAAAATGTGATGGAGAAAATCTTGTATAGCGTATGCATTTTTTTGTAATCATTTGTCGGTTGCGAATGCAAAGGTACGAAAAATATTTGTATCTTTGCACTCAAAATACATTAATAATCGTAAAAATCATGGATTCGTTGTATCCGAAAAAAGTAATAGAGGCGCTGGCCACCGTGAAATATGCCGGCACGAAGAAGAGTATTGTTGAGAGCGATATGCTCGTGGAAGAGCCGTCGGTGGGCTTCGACCGCGAGCGTGGCGTGTGGAGCACGAAGGTGGTGCTGCAGTTCCCGCGCGACACCGACCCGTTTCTGAAATCGACGGTGAAAGCCGCCGAAGCCGCCATCAAATACCATTGCGGCAAGGATGTGGAGGTGGAAATCGTTGCGGAATTCAAGTCGGCACCGCGTCCGACGGTCGAAAAACTGCTGCCCGACGTGGAGAATATCATTGCCGTGAGTTCCGGAAAGGGCGGCGTGGGCAAATCGACCGTCTCGGCGAACCTCGCCATTGCGCTGGCACGGCTGGGCTATCGCGTCGGCCTGCTCGACTGCGACATTTTTGGCCCGTCGATGACAAAAATGTTTGGCGTGGAAAATATTCGCCCGTATGCCGTCAAGAAAGACGGGCGCGACCTCATCGTTCCCGTTGAGAAATATGGCGTGAAACTCCTGTCCATCGGCTTCTTCGTTGACCCCAATACGGCTACGCTCTGGCGCGGAGGAATGGCGACGGGTGCGCTGAAACAACTCATCGGCGATGCCGACTGGGGCCCGCTCGACTATTTGATTCTCGACACGCCGCCGGGCACGTCAGACATCCACCTGACACTGCTTCAAACGCTCGCCATCACGGGTGCCGTCATTGTTTCCACGCCGCAGCAGGTGGCCCTTGCCGATGCGCGAAAGGGCATCGACATGTATCAAAACGAAAAGGTGAAAGTGCCGATTCTCGGCTTGGTGGAGAATATGGCGTGGTTTACGCCCGAGGAACTGCCCGGAAATCGCTATTACATCTTCGGAAAAGAGGGGTGTAAGCAGTTGGCCGAGGAGATGAAACTGCCGCTTCTGGCGCAGATTCCCATCGTTCAGAGCATCTGCGACAATGGCGACGAGGGTACGCCCTCGGCACTCCAAGCCGAGTCCATCACGGGACAGGCCTTTCTGTCGCTGGCGCAGAGCGTCGTGACGGTGGTTCGCAGGCGAAATGCCTCGCTGCCGAAGACAAAAATCGTGGAAACGAAGTAATTCAGGTCAGAATTTCCACTTGACGGCCAGCGTCGGGTTCACGAAAAACGTCTTGTCGTTCTGGGTGTTGTAGATGAAATTGTTGCTGATTTCAATCTCGGTGCCGACGCTGAGGTTTTCGGTCGCGTTGTACCAGAATTGCGGCTCGGAAATCACCACCAACTGGCCGTGACCGTTGGCTTTTTCGCCGCGCCAGAGGTCGATGAAACCTGAAAACGTGCATTTTTTGTCGGCGAAAGTCAGTCCCCACACGCCTGTCAGTTGGAAACTGTGGTAGGCGCGCGTGTTTTCGTAACTCTTGAAATAGCGCTTATACATTAGTTGCACACTCCACGTCTTGGAAAAATCGGCCGTGTGGCCATTGTAGGCGCCGCCGACGAGCGCCGCCTGCTGAAAACTGCCGAATCGGTTTAGTCCGCCGTTGTACTCGATGTGGGCGGCGAAGGGCGAGTTCTTCCCGAGGTTGAATTCGCGCGAAATCTCGGCGTAGGCACTTTCCGTGAATTTCCGGCTGAAATCCACATCGACAAAATAGAACCACGAGCCCCATTTGTCGGCCTTGAACTGCTCGAGCGTCAGGGTCACTTTGGGCCGCTCGGCCTGCTCGCTGGAGTAGAGCGTGCGCCCGAAATCGTAGTGCAACTGCAAGTTTTGAGCCTGTGCCGCGCCGTTGAAAACCAACAGGGCAACTGCCACAGCCGCCCTGATATGCTGAAAACTAAAGAATTTTGAATTTTTTTTCATGAGAATTTGAGATGATTTTTATGTGTTCGTAGAAATTTCGGCCTCTTTTGCAGCCAATTCTCTTTCTTCCTTGGCATGGTTTTGTGCTATGATGATTTGGAAGCGATAGACCGCGCAGGTGATGATGAAATAGATGGCGGCCTGCAGCCACAGGGCCTGATATTCCAGTTTGATGTCGGCCAGCGTGGCACCCATCGTGTTCAGGCGGACGAAGCCCCGAGCCCCGAAAGTTGATGGAAGCAGTGAGGCAATGCCTTGCCACACGCCGGGAATGCTGCTCTGCGGCCACGATAAACCCGTCAGGAAAAGGAACGGAACGGAGGTGAAAACCACGAGCAGCAGCACGTTTTCGCGATAGCGCACGACGCACGACAGCATCATGCCGAAGAATACGCAGGCGAGGATATAGGGCACCATCAAGGCCAGCAGCGAACCGCCGGAAAGCAGCGTGGTGAAGCCGAAAATATGGGGAACAATCAGCAGCAGATAGGGCGTGATGACGGCGTAGAGCATGATGTAGGCCAGCGACTTGCCGAGAACGATGCGGAAAACGCCTTGATAGTGGGGCAAGTTGGGCACGAGGTCTTTGTAGCGGTTCGATTCGCGCGCCGTTCCGGCGGAAAGGCCGATGCCGAGCAGTAGCGTCTGCTGGATGATGAGAATCAGCACGGCAGGGATGAGAAACGAGCCGTAGCCGCCCGTCGGGTTGAAGATGGGCACCTCTTCATAGGCCAGCGGCTGGGTGGTGATTTGGTCTTCGCGGTCGGTCTGGTTGCCCGACACGGCCACTTGGATTTTCGCGTTGATGTCGGTGGCCACGGCCTGCGCGGTCTGATAAATCGCCTTATAGGTGAGCATGAGCGACATGTCGCAGAAGACGCTGACGTGGCTCTGCTCCATGCGGTTGATTTTGACCTGGAAGTCGGCTGGGAAGTAGAGCACGCCGTGTACCACCTGCTTGCCCACGAGCGCACGGGCCTCGTCGAGACTTCCGCAGTAATAGGCCACTTTCGTGTCGGGCGAGGCGTCGAATTCGCGGATGAACTGGCGGCTCTTGTGGCTGTGCGACAAATCGACGACGGCCACGGGCACGTCGCGCACCACCTCGTTGGAGTAGGCCCACGAGTAGAGCAGGGGATAGAGGATGGGCACGACGATGAAGAAGATGAGCACGCCCTCGTCGGTGAAGACTTGGCGCATCTCCTTGGCCCAGATGTAGAACATGTCTTTCAGGCCTACCTGAATCCTATGTAGCAACGTCTCTTTCATTCTGTCTTCTGCTATGGAATATACACTGCGTCCTGCATGGCGCGCTTAATCTTATGGATGACGAAAAGCGGCAGCACGGCAAAGATGGCGAGTGCCATGAAGTTGAACCACGCATCGACAAACGGGAATCCGTTGAAGATGCAAATCTGGTAAATCATATAGTAGTGGCGCAGCGGGAAGAGCTGGGCCAGCGCCTCAATGGAGTGGTGCATGGCGAAGATGGGGAACGTGGCGCCGCTGGTGGTGAAACTCAGCACTGCCCACAGCGAGCAAACGCTCATCGACATGCGCAGTGACGGCATCAGCCCGAAGGCGAAAACGCCGAAGCCGATGCTCGCCAATACGGCCAGAAAACCGAGCAAGAGCATCATCCAGACACCGCCTGGATGCGGAAATTCGAGGTGTCCGAACACATAGTACATATAGGCGTAGAAAATGCTGATGAAAATCAGGAACAGCGGCAGGAATTTTCCGGCCATGGCCACGAAAATGTTGTTGTCGGCCATGTCTAAGAGTTCCTTCGCCGTGTTGAACTTCAGTTCCGTTCCGAGCGAATAGGCCGTAATCAGGAAGATGAAGAGCATCAGGATGCCGGGAATGAGCATCGTGGAGAGGTAGAGGTTGTAACTGGCCCACGGGTTGCCAATCATGTGCAGGTCGATGACGACGGGTTGCAGAAATGTCCTGATTTGCTGGTCGGTGAAGCCCTTGGCGCGCATCGTGGCCTGTCCCACGGCTGCCGAACCGAGCATGGCCGTCGTTTTCAGGTCGCGGAAGAGCAGGGCTCCCGACGTGACCGATGCCTGACTGTAGTAGAATGAGATTTTCGGCTGTCGCGAGGAGAGCAGGGCGTCGGTAGTGCCCTTCGGAATGTAGAGAAAGGCGTAAATCTGGTTTTGCTGGATGGCTTTCCGCGCCTCGCCGGTGTTGGGGTAGTGGGCGACGACGTGGCTGGCCTGAAACGAGTCTAATTTACGGATGAGCGCCCTCGACGTCGATGTGTTGTCGTTGTCGACAACGCCCACGGGCATGTTTTGCGGCAGTCCGTCGTTCATCATCGTCGTGAAGAACACGGTGACGAGAATCGGGAACACCAGCATACAGAACAGATACATCATGTTGTACCTGAGGTATGAGCATTCACGCAGGGCGATGTTGTAAATTCTTTTCAGCACAGCCTTATTTCTTGATAATCAGCGACATACCCGGGCGCAAGCCTTCAAAGGCTTCCTCCGGACGGGCTTTCACCTCGAAGGTCTTCAGGTCGTACTGTCCGTTGGCCTTCGTGGCTTTCCAGACGGCATACGAACCTTCGTCCTTGATGTAGAAGACCTTCATTTTCAGTTCCTTGTTGAAGGCCGGCGAATAGGCGGTGAACGTGTCGCCGACTTTCAGCCCGTTCAACTGGTCTTCGCGCACGTTGAACGTGCCCCAGAGGTCGCTCATGACGGAAATCGACATGATGGGCGAGCCGGTTCCGATGAGTTCGCCCACTTTCGGGTAGATGCTCGAAACCTCGCCCTCGACGTTGGAAATCTGCACGGTTTCGCGGATGTAGCTCTGCACTTCCTGCACGGCGCCGCGAGCGCGGTTCACCTGAGCCTGCGCAGCGCGTTTTTCCTGCTGACGGGCACCGTTCACGGCCATGTCGTACTGGCTTTTGGCGGCTTTTTCCTGTGCTTGCAGGGCTTTGTAGTTGGCCAGTGCCTCGTCGCGCTTCTGGGCGGTCATCACGCCTTCGTCGAAGAGCCGCTGCACGCGCTCGTAGGTCTTCTGCGCAATTTCCAGTCCGGCCTTGGCCTGCTGCCACAGCTGATAGGCTCCGCTCACCTGCTCCTGACGGGCTCCGGCGCGGGCCATGTCGCTCAGTGCGGCGGCGGCATCCTCGGCACTCTGTGCCTGTGTCTTCTTGGCTTGCACCTCGGGTGCGTCGAGGATGGCGAGCGTGTCGCCCACATGGACGTAGTCGCCCTCTTTCACGCGCAGTTCGAGAATGCGCCCGGGCACTTTCGACGATATGCGGTATTCGCTGACTTCCACGTCGCCCTGGATGATTTCGGGGTCGCGGTCGAGCAGGAAGAATCCAATCAGGCCGACAATGATAACTACGGCGATGAAGCCCAGCACGGCGAGCAAAATGTTGTTATGTTGCGTTTTTGGTGACATATCTTTTTGAATTTTGAATTTTGAATGTTGATTTTTGAATGTTGAATTATTTTCTCGTTCCTCGCTCCTCGTTTCTCGTTCCTCGTTACTGAAGCGTTCCCAATGCCTTGTTGAGGGCCACTCGGGCGAGCCGGACTTCCACTTCCGCGTCGATTTTCTGGCTCTGGGCCAGTTGCCAGGCCGTCTGTGCAGCCATCACGTCGGTGGCCTCCATCACGCCCTCGCGGAATCCGACGTTGGCGCAGCGCAGGTTCTCGTCGGCACTCGTCAGGTTTTTCGAGGCCATCGAGAGCCGTTTTTCAGCCTCTTTCAACTTGAAGCGGCATTGCTCGAGTTGAAGTTCGATTTTTTCGCGGGCATCGTCGAGTTCAATCGTGGCGATGGTCGTGGCGGCGCGACTGGCGCGAACCTTGTAAACGCCCTCGAACCAGTTCCACACGGGCACGCGAACCATCACTCCCACGTTCCACACGCCGGCGAATTTCCGCTCGAAACCGTTGAAAAGATTGGGGTTGGAAAGCAGATAGCCGCCCGTGAGTGCCACTTGCGGAAGATAGGCGGCGCGCACGAGTTTCGTGGCCTGCTCGCTCAAGTCCACCACGTTTTGCAGCATTTTCAGTTCGGCTCGGTTTTCAAAGGCGACATCGGTCATGCTTCCCCCGGAAACTTGCTGCATCGTCTCGGCGTTTTCGCCCAAGTCGGTCTTTCCCTCGTCGGCCAGCGTGATTTCGCTGCCGATGGGCAGTCCGCAGAGTTGGCAGAGCAGCATTTTCGACAGCGCCAGGCCGTTTTCAACCTGCGTCACCTGCATTTCGGCCTCGTTCACCTTCACATCGACCTGCAGGCCTGTGGCGCGGGTGGCAATGCCCTCGTCAATCATCTTGTGGACGTCGCTGTTGAGTTGTTGCACCAAGTCGCGATAACTGTTGGCCAGCAGTTGCTTTTGCTTGAGCGACACCACCGTCCAATACACGTCGTCGATGTTTTTCAGCGTGTTCTGCACTGCTCCCAGTTCCTCGTTGGCCACGAGTTGCTTGTTGATTTCAGCCATTCGGTTCGCCGCCGTGATGGCACCGCCCATGTAAATCGGCTGACGCAGCACGGCCGAGGCTGCCCAGATGTTTTTCGTGTCGGTTTTTAAGGCATCGCTGATTTTCTGGCCGAATTGATTGCCTAATTGCGCAATCGGCTGGCCAATCTGCCCCATGATGGCACCCGTCTGCTGCGCCATTTCAGGGGTAATCAGGCCTTTCATCGCCATTTCCGTGAGCATGGCCGGGAAACGCTCGCCAATGGCGCCCATGGCTGTCGTGCCGAGGTTGGAGAATTCCGCCCTCTGGTCTTTGCTCAGCAGTGAAATTTCGCGGCTGAAAAACTCATAGCCGCCCACGACGTCAACTTTCGGCAGGTATTTCGTGCGGGCCGCCTTCCGGAGGTTTTCCGCCACTTCCTGCTTCACGTGTGTTGCGCTGAGTTGCTTGTTGTTGCGCAAGGCCAGTTCCCGACATTCTTCAAGCGTCAGAACCTGTTGCGCCGAGGCTGTCAGCGTTGACGTCAGCAAAAATAAAAAAAGTTTCTTTTTCATGTTTTTGCACGATATTTTTACTTAAACGAGAAGCTTTTTGAGCCAATCATATTGCCATCGGCGAAAATGCTCACCTGATAAGTGCCGCCGACAAGTGCCTGGTCCACGTTCCAATAGAGCGTGACGGGCGTTTCCTGACCGCCGTATTCCACGGCTTTCTTCATGGTGCATTGCAGCGTGCGGTTTTCATAGTTGAACGACCCGGCATTGCCCAGCAGCGAGCCTGTGGGCGACGTCACACGCACGTAAACCGTCCGCATTCCGTTCTGCGCCGTCACGTTTTTCGCCAGCGAGAAATTCACCTGCACGGTCTTGCACTTCGACATTTTTTCCGTATTCTTGCCGCGCTTGTCTTTGGCCTGCATCGTCAGTCCGAAGGCGTCGAGTTGGGCGGCAATGGCCACTTTCTCCGAGAGCGACTGCTTTTCGCTGCTCAGACCTTCAATCTGGTGCGTGGCTTCTTCGTATTGCGCTTTCACACGCGTGTTTTCCTCCTGCAAGTTCTGATTCAGGCGGTTCAGCGAGTCGATTTCAATCACATACGACCGCAGCACGGCGCGCACCGTGGCCAGTTCCTTCTTCAGTCGGGTAATTTCGCGCACATGGTTGGCGTCGCTGGCCTTCAACTGCCGCAGTTCCGCCAGCAGTTTCTGCGTTTTCTCCTGCTCGGCCG
>JAFUVC010000043.1 GCA_017483785.1 Prevotella sp. | reverse complement strand
GTCGGGCTCCACGGCGGGCAGCAGTTCCGACTCGCGCGTCCAGCCGAACTCGGAATTTTGCGTGGCCAACTGCACCCAGACGGAGTCAATCGTGTCGTTGGGCATCGTGCGGAAGTCGGCCACGACGAGGTGAGAGCCTTTTTTCACGATAAACGAGTCGGTGAGGAGTTCGCTGGCGAGTTCCTCGGGCTGCTGGCGGAGCAGGTCGATGGAGTCGGCCTTCACCACGAAATTGTAGTTCACGTCGTAGTGGCGTCCGGCGGAATATTCCTGGTTGTAGCACGCCGTGAAGAGCAGGAAAAGCGGCAAATAGAAGAGTTTCTGGATTGTTTTCATATCATTCAGCCAATAGGTTCATTTGACAATTCCGGCAGTCGAATTCGAGGCGGAACTTGCGCCCGTCGGCCAGTCGGAGCGAGAGCGGTTCGCGCCACGACGGCTTGCTGCCGCCGAGTTTCACGCAGTGGCCAAGCGAGTAGCGCAGACAGTGGCGACACTGCATCAACAGGGCATTCTGCGGCACTTTCAATTCAAAAGCAGGTTCGACGGCGGCGACGCCCTGCCGCTCGTAAAAATCTCGGGCGAAACGGTTGGCGACGTTGAGCAGATACCCTCCCCTATCCCCGAAGATGGGCAGATGATTTTTCTGGCTTTTTTCAGAAATGATCACCTCCTGTGGGGAGGGGCTGGGAACGGGGTTGATTTGGCGCCTCAGTTCCGCGAGTTGGCTCGACGGAATAAAATAGCGGCCGGCGTCGCCCTCGATGACGAAATCGTCGCAGACAAAGGGCGTGTTGCCGAGTTTCGTGAGTTGGCGGACGATGTTTTCGCGCTGCGGCGTCCGGGCCGGAGTCTTGGGCGCAGCCAAAGCAACTTTGCTGACGGCATCGCGCGACGCGGCCTCGAGTTCAAAGCCCTCGTCGGTGGTGCGAAACGTCATTCGGAGCGGGATTTTGCGCTCGGCGGTCTTGCCGGCCATCAGTTTTTCAAACGCCATGTCGTTGTTGCGGTAGAGCGCCATGCCCGGGCGCAGTCCGTCGGGCATTTTCAGCGGGAAAAGGCGATTTCCCTCCGCCCGATTCACCCGGAAACCGAGCAAATCATCCATTCCATCAGAAATTCTCTCCTGCGGGGTTCCCCCTCTCTTTCTGGAGAGGGGGTTAGGGGGAGAGGCTTTGAAGAAACACAACCCGTCGCCATTGGCGAAGGCTGCCGTTCCGGCCACGGTGAACGAATTTCCGTGGATTTCCTTCACTTTTCCGACGTATTCGCCGAGGGCTTTCGGCGTATCGAACGAGGCGATGTCGGCCTGCCTACCCTGCAAACGGCCGTGTTCATCGCGGTGGCAATGCAGGAAATAGTCCGTAAAGCCTCGGTTGAAGGTTTTTTGCAGGTTGGGCGTGAAAAAATAGGTCACGCGACCCTGCGAGGCGCGCTGAAAATCGTCGGGACGCCTCCGGCAGAGGTCGTCGAGCCGCTGCGAATAGGCCGAAACCACGTTTTTCACATAGTCCACGTCCTTCAGTCGGCCCTCAATCTTGAACGACACGGCTCCAGCGTCGGCCAACGCCTCCAAATCGTCGATTCGACAGAGGTCTTTCAGCGAGAGCAGATGCCGCTGGTGCTCAATTTCGCGACCGTCGGCATCCACGAGGTCGTACTTCATGCGGCACATCTGCGCACACTCGCCTCGGTTGGCCGAGCGGCCCTGACAATGCTGCGATATGTAGCACTGGCCGCTGTAACTCACGCAGAGCGCCCCATGAACGAACACTTCGAGTTCCACGTCGGGCACGCGGTGGTGAATCTCGCGAATCTCCTCCAACGAGAGTTCACGCGCCAACACCACGCGCTGAAAGCCCTGTGCGCGAAGCCACGCCACTTTCTCGGCCGTGCGGTTGTCGGTCTGCGTGGAAGCGTGAATGGGGAGGAACGAGGAACGTGAATTGAACTCCTGAACTCCTGAACTCCTGAACTCCTGAACTCCTGGACTCCTGAACTCCTGAATTATCGCCATGTCTTGCACGAGCAGGGCATCGACACCGGCGGTTTTCAGGTCTTCAATCAGGCGGAAAGTGTCGTCGAGTTCCGAGTCGAAAACGATGGTGTTGGTCGTCACATAGACCTTCGCGCCGAACTGGTGGGCATAGCGGCACAACTCAGCGATGTCGGCCACCGAATTGCCGGCAGCAGCGCGCGCACCGAAGCGCGGAGCCCCGATGTAAACGGCATCTGCGCCGTGGTCGATGGCGGCAATGCCGCATTCCAGATTCTTGGCCGGAGCCAGCAGTTCAAGCGAGGTCATGGAGTTATTTTACTATTTGGCGATTATACTATTTACAATTTGACTATTTTTTCAATTTTTCAACCGTTTATTTTTTCATTCTCGAGGCTCGTCAACCAATTCCGATAAAACCGCATCGCTTCGTCGCCCCATGTGTCGAGAGGCGGTTGCGAGGGATCGTCGTCGGGATAATAATGCTGCGGCAGACCCACGTCGGTGCGGCCTCTCTGCTGGTCGCGGCGATATTCGGTGTCGAGCGTGTCGGCGGCGTATTCGATGTGGCCCGTGATGAAAATCTCGCGACCGTCGCGCGCCGTAATCATCGACGGCCCCGTTTCGTCGGAATCGACCGCCAACGTCAGTTCCCGACAGGCCAGAATGTCGTCGCGGCGCACTTCCGTGTGCCTGCTGTGGGGCACCATCATCGTCGACCCGAAATCCGCGAAAAGCGGACTTTCCACAAGGATTTTCTGCGGAAAAATGCCGAATTTCTTGCTCGGAAGCGGATATTTCGCCACACCATAGTGATGATACAGCCCTGCCTGCGCCGCCCAGCACACGAAAATGGTCGATTTCACCTGCTCGCGCACCCAGTCGAAGATGGCGCAGAGTTCGGGCCAGTAGGTCACCTGCTCAAAGTCGATCTGCTCCACGGGCGCGCCCGTCACAATCAAGCCGTCGGGCACGGCCTCGAGTTCGTCGAAATACTCATAGAGCGCGTCCATGTGCTCCGCCGAGGCGTGTTTCGGCACGTGCGACCGCAGCCGCATCCAGTGGATTTCCACGTCGTGCGGCTGACTGCCCAAGATTCTGAGGAAATCACGTTCCGTGACCTCCTTCAGGGGCATCAGGTTCAGGATGGCTATGCGCATCGGCCAAAAAGTTTCGTTCACACGGACAAAGCTTCTTTGTGGCGGTGAAACACTTCGTCGTGGGTCAGAAATTCGCCTGCTTC
Source organism: Prevotella sp. (assembly GCA_017483785.1). Classification (GTDB taxonomy): domain Bacteria; phylum Bacteroidota; class Bacteroidia; order Bacteroidales; family Bacteroidaceae; genus Prevotella. The sequence goes on along the minus strand of JAFUVC010000043.1, from coordinate 776 downwards.
GAAGTCTCGTTCCGCTTCGTCAAGCATAGCATCTATCTCTTCCATCGTGAAAGGTTTTTGCAATGGAGCTTCCTCCTCTTTTCTGGCGTACTCAATCAGATGTTCGCCCACCCAGCGCATATTGCTCGGCGTCAGCGTCCCATAAAGGTAGTCAAGCAGGTTGGTCAATGTTGCGTTGCTCATCATTCTAATATTGATTTGTTTTCTCGGGGGCAAAGATACAAAAAAGAAGCGAAACCCGTGAAAGTTTCGCTTCTTTTTTTAGGGGAGTTAACGGGAGTTATCGCTTCACTTGGGAGTTAACGGGAGTTACAGGAGTTCGGGAGTTGCAGGAGTTCAGACAATAGACTTTCGTTCCTCGCTCCTCATTCCTCCTTCCTCGAAATTATTTCACAACCTTCCGTCCATTCCTGATATACACGCCCTTCTTCGTCGGCTCGCCATTCAGTTTCTTGCCGTCGAGCGAATACCAATTGTCAATTGTCGATTGTGAATTGTCAATTGTACGGATTCCCGTTGGAATTTCGCCAGAATATTCCTGCCAGCCGTTGGCCGTCTTGCAATACACCGTCCAGCCTTTGGCGTTTGCTGCGGCGACGTGCTCCGCCGAGGCGTGTTTCGGCACGTGCGACCGCAGCCGCATCCAGTGGATTTCCACGTCGTGCGGCTGACTGCCCAAAATTCTGAGGAAATCACCTTCCGTGACCTCCTTCAGGGGCATCAGGTTCAGGATGGCTATGCGCATCGGCCAAAAAGTTTCGTTCACACGGACAAAG
>JAFUVC010000042.1 GCA_017483785.1 Prevotella sp. | reverse complement strand
TTTTTTCGTATAAAAAGAAGAAAAATGTTTTGCGGATAGAAAAATCGTCGTACCTTTGCACCAGAAAAAGGTTAATAGATTGTTTAGGTTAGTAGTAATAGATTTAGGTTTTTAGTTATTAGGTTTAAGGTAATTAAACAGATTGTTTAACAGGATAACAATGGCGGCCGTGAGGTTACCATTTATTCGAAAAGAAAAAAGTTAAACATAAAAAATGAGTGCCGTGGCTCGTGGAGAGTCGCGGCACTTTTTTTGTATTCGGCTTTTGGTCAGCGCGAGAAGGAGTAGGGCAGGTCTTTCGCCGCCGTTCCGCGCTGCTGGTTGGGCTTGGCGGCCATGTGGTAGCGGACGGTGGGACCCTTCAGCAAGTCTTCGTAGTCGAGGAAATTTCGGGTGTAGTTGCGCTCGTTGAGCGTCATTTTCTCGATGTAGGGATTGTCTTCAACGTCGTTTTCGGCGATGAAAGTGACGGTTTTCCCGTTTTCGAGGTGTACTCTCGCCTTTTTGAAGTAGGGCGATCCGAGCACATACTGGCCCGAGCCCGGGCAGACGGGATAGAACCCGAGTGCCGAGAACACATACCACGCCGAGGTCTGCCCGTTGTCTTCGTCGCCGCAATAGCCGTCGGGCTTGGCGGAGTAGAGGCGGTTCATCGTCTCGCGAACCCAGTACTGGGCTTTCCAGGGCTGCGCGGCGTAGTTGTAGAGGTAAATCATGTGCTGGATGGGCTGGTTGCCGTGCGCGTAGTTGCCCATGCCTGCGATTTGCATCTCGCGAATCTCGTGGATGATGCCGCCGTAGTAGCTGTCGTCGAAAATGGGCGGCACGATGAAGACGGAGTCGAGCATGGCCGTGAAATTCGCGTTTCCGCCCATCAAACGGATGAGTCCGGCGGGGTCGTGGAACACCGACCAAGTGTAGTGCCACGAGTTGCCCTCGGTGAACTCGCCGCCCCACTTAAACGGGCTGAACGGCTCGTAGAACGTGCCGTCTTCGCGTTTTCCCTGCATGAGGTTGTATTTCGGGTTGAAGAGGTTGCGGTAGTTCATGGCGTGGCGAGCGAAAGGCTCCAGTTGCTGCTTCGGCTTGCCGAGTTTCTTGCCGATTTGGTAGATGCACCAGTCGTCGTAGGCGTATTCGAGGGTGCGCGCAGCACTTTCGTTGATGCCGGCGTCGCAGGGAACGTAGCCCAGACGGTTGTAGTAGTCGAAACCGCAGCGGCCCGTCGATGAAATCTCGGGGTGAACGGCGTTTGCCCCGTGGCAGACGGCCTCCCAGAGCGTGTTGAGGAGTTCGGGACGGGCCGATTTTGGCAGTGGCGTGAGCAATTCAGCCACGACAGCCGCCGAGTTGTTGCCCACCATGCATCCGCGATGGCCCGGACTGGCCCACTCGGGCAGGAAACCGCTTTCCAGATAGGCGTTGGCGAGGCCTTCGAGCATTTTTTCGCCCATCGAGGGGTAGAGCAGTTTGACCAAGGGGAACAGCGAGCGGAACGTGTCCCAGAAACCCGTGTCGGTGAACATATAGCCCGGGCGGACTTCGCCGTTGTAGGGGCTGTAGTGGACGGGATTGCCCTTGTCGTCGAACTCGTAGAACATTCTTGGGAAGAGCGTGGCGCGATAGAGGCAGGAATAGAACGTGCGCAGGTGGTCGATGTTGTCGTCGTCGATTTCCACGCGTCCGAGCACGTCGTTCCAGCGTTTCCGACCGGCGTTTTTCACCTCTTCGAAAGAGCGGCCGTCGAGTTCCTGCAGGTTGCGCTCAGCCTGCTCCGGCGAGATGAACGACGAGGCCACGCGGACAATCAACTGCTCGTTTTTCTTTGTCAGGAATCCGGCCATCGCCATCACATGGTTGCCCTCGGCCTCGTTGCCGAAAAAATCCTTCCCGTCTTTCTGGATACCCCAGAAATCGAAGCCTTTGTCGAATTTCACGATGAAATAGTTGCGGAAATTCTCGGGCACGCCGCCGCTGTTGCGCGTCGTAAAACCTGTGATGGTCTTTTTGTTCACGTCGTATTTGATGGCCGAGCCTTTGTCGAAGGCATCCACCACGATGCGGGCGATGCGCTTCTCCTTCATGCTCGCCTCGGGAAACGTGAATCGCATGATGCAGGCACGCTCCGTGGGGGCAATTTCGGCCCAGACGTCGTAGTCGGCCAGATACACCTTATAATAATAAGGCGTGGCCGTCTCAGCCTGGTGCGAGAACCAACTGGCGCGTTTCTCCTCGTCGAAAATGAGGTCGGCCGTAGGCCCCGACACCTTGTCGAACTCGGGCATAATCGAAAATTGGCCGTAGTCGTTGATCCACGGCGAGGGCTGGTGGGTCTGCTTGAAGCCGCGAATCTTGTTGGCCGTGTAGGTATATTGCCATCCGTCGCCCATTTTTCCGGTCTGCGGCGTCCAGAAATTCATGCCCCAGGGCATGGCGATGGCGGGATAGGTGTTGCCGGTCGATAGCGCGAACGACGATTGCGAACCGACGAGCGGATTCACGTAATCGACGGGTTCCATCTTCGCTGCCGAAACCGAAATGGTACTTAAAAATATACTAAAAATAATGATTTTTCGCTTCATATTTCTTTCTATTCAATCGTTGTCTTTCAAAATTTATTTCTCCTCTCCTTTCTGGAGGAGGTCTGGAGGGGGCTTTAATCCAAACATTCCACCATCAAATCGGTCTTGCCGTCGGCAATCAGTTTCAGGACGAGTTCGCCGAAGAGCGTGTTCTGCCATGCGAACCATGCGCGGGTGTATTTTTCGGCATTCTCGACGTTAAACGACTCGTGGATGAAGCCCGTGTTGGCGTCGGTGGAGAGCAACTGGCGCATGCAGTCGCGAATTTCGTCGTCGCTGCCCGCCGTGAACGCCTTCATCATAATCGACATGGGCCATGCGTAGCCGTAGCCGATGTGCGGTCCGCCGATGCCCTCGCCGGACTTTCCCTTGAAGAAATAGGGATTATCGTCGCTCCAGACGAAGCGTCGCGTGTTCTGATAGATGGGGTCGTCCATGGGCACGTCTCCCAGATAGCCCATCGCCAGCAGCGAAGGCACGTTGGCATCGTCCATGAGCAGTTGGTTGCCGAATCCATCGACCTCGAAAGCGTAAATCGGGCCGTATTTCGGATGGTTGTTCACGGCATACTGTTTCAGTGCCGTTTCCACCTCGTTGGCCAGCGAAGTGCATTCCGTGGCGAGGTCGGTGCGCTGGTTCACTTTCGTGAGGATTTCGGCGGCCTTGCGGAGCGACGAAACGGCCATGAAATTCGACGGAACGAGGAAGAGGAAGGTCGTTGCGTCGTCGCTCGGACGGAACACCGAGGCGATGAGTCCGACTGGCTTCACGGGATTGCCCCAGCCGTCGTTCTGCGTGGTGTCGCTGGCGCGCTCGGTGCGTCGCTGGAAGCGATACGGGCCGAGGTTTCCGCCCTTGCGCTGCTGCTCGCGGAAGGTTTGCAGAATGTTGTGGATGGTTTCAATCCAGAGTTCGTCGAAAATCGAGGCGTCGCCCGTTGTGAGCCAGTATTGGTAGGCCAGTCGCAACGGGTAGCAGAGCGAGTCGATTTCGTATTTCCGCTCGTGGAGGAAAGGTTTCATGGCCGTGAGGTCTTTCATCCATTCGCCGTTGGGGTTGGGTTCGAGGTTGAATGCGTTGGCGTAGGGGTCGAGACAGATGCAGCGGAACTGCCGCAGAATCGTGCCGCGCACCATTTTCTTGAGTTTCGGGTCTTGGTTCACGAATTGCACATAGGGCCACACCTGTGCACCCGAGTCGCGCAGCCACATGGCGTGGATGTCGCCCGTATAGACGAAGGTGTCGTCGTCGCCCGAGGCGTTGCTGTAGTGGACGGTGGTTTCGAGCGTGTTGGGGAAGCAGTTGCCGAACATCCACGCCAGTTTCTCGTTCTTTTTCAGCAGTTTCTGCACCTCCTTGATTTTCTTGTCGATGATGTCGCTTCGGAACAGTCGCTCGTTTTCAGGCGGCCGGCGCGACACGTAGGTCGAACTTTTCTCGCCGATTCGCTTGATGTATTCTTTTCCGTACTCGGCCTGTGCCATTGCGCTCAGGCTCAACATTGCTAAACAGCAGATCATTGCGATTTTTTTCATATCTGTTTGGTTTTTAGGATTTCTATTTGTGGAAACGATGGGCTTCTACGGCCTGTCCTTCTTCTTCGTGCCGAAATTGCCGGGCTGCGGCCCCATCTGGAGTTCGAGCGTGCCGCCGCGAAGGATGTCGCTGAAGAGGATGTAGGACTTCGTGTAGGGCTTGCCGTTGAGCAGGGCGCGCTGCACGTAGATGTTCTCTTCGGAGTTGTCCGTGGCTTTCACGGTGAAGGTCTTGCCGTTGCCGACGCTGAGGGTTGCCTCGCCGACGGCGGGCGAGCCGATGATGAATTTTCCGCCGGCGGGCTCCACTTGATAGAGTCCGATGGCCGAGAGCACGTACCACGCCGACATCTGGCCGACGTCTTCATTGCCCGACAGGCCGTCGAAATCGTCGGAATACATCTCGCGCATGGTCTGGCGCAGCAGGCGGGCACCCTTCCACGGCTGTCCGACGTAGTTGTACATATAGAGAATGTGGTGCGACGGCTCGTTGCCGTGGGCATACTGGCCGATGAGTCCGCTGATGTCGGGCGAGGCGTCTTTGCCGAGGTCGCCGCTGACGATGAAGAGCGAGTCGAACTTCGCAAGGAATTTCCCTTCCGAGCCGAAGGTTTTCACGAGTCCATGCACGTCGTGGGGCACGAGCCATGTGTATTGCCAGGCGTTGCCCTCGGTGAAGTCGTCGGCGCGATGGGCCGAATGGAACGGGTTGAACGGCTTGCGGCGCTCGCCCGTCGAAGAAAGGCCCTTGATAAAACCGTCTTTCTGGTCGAAATGCTTCTGGTAGAGTTTGCTGCGGTTCATAAAATACTGAAAATCAGCCTTTTTGCCGAGTTTTTTTGCCACCTGCGCCACGCACCAGTCGGCCAGCGCATATTCCAGCCCCTTCGCCACGGTTTCGTTCGTGTCGTCCTTGTCGAAGGGCAGATAGCCGTATTCCTTCAGCAGGTTCATGCCGCGCTCGTCGAGCATGGCCGAGGTTTTCATGGCCTCGTAGGCCTTTTCGATGCTTAAATTCCCGAAAAATCCTTTCAGCACGAGGTCGGCCAGCACGGGAATGCCCGGATTGCCCACCATGCAGTCGGTTTCGTTGCCCATCAGGTGCCAGACGGGCAGTTTTCCCTGCTCGTTGAAGATGTTGAGGAAGGTCTGGGCGATGTCGGCCTGTTTTTCGGGGTGGATGAGCGTTTGCAGCGGATGTGCGGCGCGATAGGTGTCCCAGAGCGAGAGCGTGGTGTAGTTCGTGAAGTTGCCCTTGTGGATTTTCCCGTCGGCACCGCGATATTCGCCGTTCACGTCGTTGAAAACCGAGGGCGCAATCATCGTGTGGTAGAGGGCGGTGTAGAAGATGGTCATAGCCCCCTCGGGGGACGAAAGGGGGGCGATTTGGATTTTCGAGAGTTCGTCGTTCCACGCCTTGCGAGCCGCAGCGACGGTTTTCTGGAAGTTCCAGTCGGGCAGTTCTTTTTGAAGATTCAGTTTCGCATTCTCGACGCTCACGGCCGACAGTGCCACTTTCACCAGCAGCGGCTCGGCGATGTCTTTCACGGTCAAGATGCCCGTCGTGTCGCCATCGACCTTCGTCAATTCGACGGGTCGGGAAAACTCGGCCACGAAGAAATCCTTCTGCCGCCGCGCCCAGCCCACGCTGTGGCGATAGCCCGTGACGACGGTCGGCGACTCCTGCGTCATCTGGCACTGGCTGACGTGGTCCCAGCCGATTCCCTGCCGCAGGTCGAGCATGATGAGTGCTTCCGACTGGTCGCCGCCGAAGGTGTAGCGGTGCATACCCACGCGCTTCGTGGCCGTGAGTTCCACGAGCACGTTAGGCTCGGCCAGTTTCACGGCGTAATAGCCTGGGCTGACGGTCTCGGAGGCGTGGCTGAACTTCGTTTGCCGCTGCTTTTCGTGGGCGATGGGCAGCAGGGCCACGTCGCCGAGGTCGCCGATGCCCGTTCCGCTCAGGTGCTGATGGCCGAAACCGATGAGCACCGAGTCAGAGTGGTGGTAGCCCGAGCACCAGTCCCAGCCGCGCGTGGGCTGCGTGGGGCCGAGTTGCACATAGCCGAACGGCACGTTGGCGCCCAGAAACACGTGGCCGTGGCCACCCGTTCCGATGCGCGGATTCACGAATCGTGTATAATCGACTTCGGCGGCTGCGGAGGGCATCCACAAGGCACCGGCAAGGCTCAAAAGTGCCGTCAAAAATAGTTTTCTTGGCTTTTTCATAGGGTTGTGTCTTTTTAGTTATTTCAAAATTTCTTCTAACAATTCTTTGTGGTGGCCGGGCAGGATTACGTGGTGGTTTCCGATGGGATTTGTCAGGAAATAGGCCGTTTTCTGCCTGTCGGCGAGTTGAATGACCTGCTGCGTGCGGCAGAGATCGCACTCGGCTTGGTTTTTGACGAGCAAACCCTCTTCGGCGAAATGGCGCGAGAGGTCGCCCGACACCTTGAACAGCGTGACCGGACCTTCTTTCATGCGCCCGCGGATGCCCACGCCGATGCCCGACTCGAAATGCGTGTCGAACTCGTAGTTTTCAACCATGTTGAGCGGAATGGTGCAGTGGGCGAAGAGCATCTGGCCCGTTTCGGGGTCGATGGTCGAGGGATTGGCCTGGAAGCCCGAAATTCCGAGCAGGCTGTTGACAATCGTCATTGAGAGCAGCGCGGGAATGTCGCCCTCGCAGCCCGCCACGATGCCCTCGGAATTGAGTTTCGCCAAGGCCAGGCAGCCCGTGTTCTTCACCTCGGTGAGCAGGTCGAAGCAGCGCAGCGTGAACCCTTGCAGTTGATAGTCGGCCACGATGGTTTTCAGGGCTTGGTAGATGCTGTTGGCTCCGGGCAGGTTCTGCTGAATGTCGGCGCGGTCGGAGGTTTCGGCCGGTGCGACGGCTGGCGTGGCCTGAACTCGCTCCAAGAGCGTCGCCATGGGGATGTCGATGAGTTCGATGCCCAGTTTTTCCTTGACTTTCGCACGATTCACCGTGCTCGAAATGAGCCAGTCAGACGGCTGTCCGATGACACCCAGACGGCAGTTGCGCAGTTTTTTCCTTGCGGCTTCGGCCTTTTCGAGCAGGCTGATTCGCCTGACGATGTAAGAAGGCGTGCCGTGAAGGATTTCGCCCTTCAACTGCATTTGCTGCAAGTAGGAGAGAATCTCCATCGAGGCGGCCAGCGAGTTGCTCTTGCCCGAGGTGAGCAGGTAGAACGGGCTCTCCGACTGGGCTTGCAGCGTGGGCAGCAACTGCCTGAAAATGCCCTCTGTGCCGCCGGTTCTGACGTAGATGAGGCTCAGGGCGCGGCTTCCGTAGGTTGAAAAATCGCTTCCCATGAAGTCGTAGGTGATAGACAGGCTTTCCAAAAACGCTTTGGTGACGGCATCGACGGCTTTTTCGTCGTGCAATTCCGATGTCAGAGTGTAAATTGCAATGTTATTCATCGTTTGTTTTCACTGAATTTTGCTTCAAAGTTACGATTATAGCGCGAAAAATCCAAATTTTATTCGTATTTTTTCGTGTTTGTCTTTCATTTCCATTAACTTTGTAGCAGAATTTTACAAAAAACGGATGATTGACAGACAGACAGTAGAGAAAATCAAGGACGCTGCCGACATCGTCGAGGTGGTGTCGGAATTTGTCACGCTGCGAAAGAGCGGGGCGAACTATAAGGGACTGTGTCCGTTTCACAACGAGAAGACGCCGTCGTTCATGGTGTCGCCGGCGCGAGGGACGTGCCATTGCTTCGGCTGCGGAAAGGGCGGAAATCCCGTCAGTTTCATCATGGAACACGAGCAGATGACCTATCCCGAGGCACTGCGATGGCTGGCCAACAAATACCACATAGAAATTGTGGAGCGCGAACTGACCAACGAGGAAAAAGAGGAGCAGAGCACGCGCGAGGCGATGTTTATCGTCAACGAGTTCGCCTTGCAGTATTTCATGGACAATTTGCACAATCATCCCGACGGAAAGGCCATCGGACTGCAATATTTCCGCAGTAGGGGCATCCGCGACGACATCATCGAGAAATTTCAGCTCGGTTTCGACCTCAACGACCGCCTCGCCTTCGCCCAGACCGCCCTGAAAAAGGGCTACAACGCCGATTTAATCGAAAAAGTGGGCATCTGCTATAAAAACGACCGCGGCGAACTCATCGACCGCTATGCCGGACGCGTGATTTTCCCGTGGATTGGCGTGAGCGGAAAGGTCGTGGGCTTCGGCGGCCGGAAACTCGACGCCGGAACGAAGGGCATCCAGCAGAAATACGTGAATTCGCCCGACTCGGAAATCTACCACAAAGACCGCGAACTCTACGGGCTCTATCAGGCCAAGCGCGCCATCGCGAAGGAAGATTGCGTCTATATGGTCGAGGGCTACACCGACGTCATTGCCATGCACCAGGCCGGCATCGAAAACGTGGTGGCGAACTCGGGCACTGCGCTGAGCACCCACCAAATCAGCATCCTCCACCGCTTCACGTCGAACATTGTCTTGCTCTACGACGGCGACGCTGCGGGCATCCACGCCGCCCTGCGCGGCACCGACATGCTGCTCGCGGAGGGCATGAAACTGAAAGTGCTGCTTTTCCCCGACGGCGACGACCCCGACTCCTTCGCCCGAAAGCACACGGCCGGCGATTTCCGGAAATACATCGATGAGCATCAGCAGGATTTCATCGCGTTCAAGACCGACGTGCTCCTGAAAGACGCGAGCGACCCCGTGCAGCGTTCGGAGGCCATCAATTCCGTCGTGAACAGCATTTCGATGGTCGTGAACCCGATTCTTCGCGCCACCTATCTGCAAGACTGCTCGCAGCGAATGGGCATCCCCGAAACCACGCTGATGAACCAGATGAACCGCCTGATTCGCGAGCGTGGAGGCCGAAACAGGCCTGCCGAAGCCCAGCAACCCGAGCAACCCGTAGCCAAACCGCAGGAAATTCCCGCGAAAATGAAGGAAAAGACCGACGAGCAGCGCGTCGAGCGACTACTGGCCGAACTGGTCGTTTTGTATGGCGACGTGGTCATTTTCGACAATGTCGAAGACGAAAACGGGACTCCGATGATGCTGAATGTGGCGCAGTTCGTGAACTACAACCTCGCCGCCGACAACCTCTCGTTCGTCAATCCGCTCTACAAGAAAATCCTCGACGAGGCCGTCGCTCACAGCGCCAATCCCGAGTGGAAGTCGGAGCCGTATTTCATCAACCACGACGACATTGAAATCAGCCGGTTTGCCGTGCCGTTGAGCGACATCAGGAACTTAGACCCGGCCATTGGCGGACAGGACAAAGACGAGGTGAGACAGCGCGCGGTGCATCTGGTACTCGACTTCCGTGTTGACATTCTCGACCGCCGACTTCAGGAAATCAAGGCCGAAATCGGCAGTGCGACGGCCGATGCCGCCCGACTGAGCGCGCTGATGGCCGAATTCAAGGAGAAATCAGAGATGAGAAACGCCCTCGCGCGGAAAATTGGAAGCAACATCATGGTGTAATCAATAAAAAAGGAGAAGATTTTGACCTATCTGCAGTGGATATTCTTTGCACTCTACGCCGTGCTCGTCGCGAGTACGATGGTGACGGTCTTGCTGGACAACCGACAGCCGGCCAAGGCCATCGCGTGGATTTTGGTGCTGATGTTTCTGCCCGTCATAGGAATTATTTTGTACATCTTCTTCGGCCAGAATATGCGCAAGGAGCGCCTCATCAGCGGAAAAACGGTTGGCGAAGTGACGCAATTTCCCGTTTCCGACACTCCGACGGTGCAGAATCTGGCCCAGCAGTCGGTTCACGAGAAACTCATCCGCCAGTTTGAGACGCAAAACAACGCCCTTCCCTACGAGGGCAACAGCGTGGAAATCTACACCGACGGCTACGACCATTTCCTCGGCATGCTGAAAGCGATTGGCCGCGCCCGCCACCATATCCATCTGATTACGTACATCATTGAAGACGATCCGCTGGGCCGGCTCGTGGCCGATGCGCTGGCCGACTGCGTGGCCCGAGGGGTGGAAGTCCGCCTGATTTACGACGATGTGGGCTGTTGGCGCGTGCCGAACTCGTTTTTCGAGCGGATGCGCCAGAGGGGAATCCAAGTGCGCGCGTTCATGCCGGTGCGCTTTCCGGCGCTAACGAGCCGCATCAACTACCGAAACCACCGAAAACTGTGCGTCGTAGATGGGGAAGTGGCCTTCATCGGCGGCATGAACATTGCGATGCGCTATGTGAAATCGTGGCGCGACACCCATCTTTGCGTCAGCGGCAACGTCGTGGGAGCCCTCCAGCGCTGTTTCCTGACCGACTGGTATTTCAGCATGGAAGATCAGGAGCGGAAACCCGAGGAACTGGTGGAGCGGCTGGAGGTGGAAATCGGCCGATTGGAGTCGGGGCTCAAAACCCGGAAAGACGATTTTTCGCTGGTTTCGCGACCCGAATTGGGCCATGCGCTGGCCCAACTCGTCACGAGCAGCCCTGTGGCCGAATTTCCCGTGCTCATGCTGGGCTACGTCCGCATTCTGTTGCAGGCTCGCGACTATGTCTATATGGAAACGCCCTATTTCCTGCCGACGGAAATGATTCTCTCCGCCATGCGAATCGCCGCCCAGAGTGGCGTTGATGTCAGGCTGATGGTGCCCCGCGAAACCGACACCTATGTGGTGGAGTGGGCTTCGCGGTCGTATTTGATGGAAGTCGTGGAGTCGGGCGTGACGATTTACCTCTACGAGGGCACTTTCAACCATTCCAAACTGCTGGTTTCCGACGACAGCATCTGCACTTGCGGCTCCACGAACATCGACTTCCGCTCGTTTGAGCACAATTTCGAGGCCAATATGTTCTTCTACGACGCCGAAGTGGCCAGCCGTTTCAAGCAGGTTTTCTTCGACGACCTTCAGCACTGCAGCCGCATCGAGGATGAGTTGCAGATGCAGCGTCGGCCGTTTCTCCATCGGCTTTGGGAATCGCTGCTCCGACTGTTTTCTCCGCTGCTCTGACAGCCTTGTTTATGGCTTGAAAATCGTGAAATTTACGCTTCCGTAGGCTCTGTGCTCTGCGAAATTCGGATGCTGCGAAAAATTGTTTTGCTTGCCGTGTTCCAAGATGAAAACGCCGTCCGGGGCAAGCAGATTATGCTCGAAAATCAGGTTGGGAATCGACTGCAACTCGGGCAGTTGATAAGGCGGGTCGGCAAAGATGAAATCGAACTGCTGACGGCCTGACTTGATGAATCGGATGGCGTCGCCGCGCACGATGGCGTGGTTTTCGGCCTGCAATTTCTTGGCGCAGTCGCGAATGAACTGGGCATGGTCGCGGTCGGCCTCCACGCTGACAACCTGCGCGCAGCCTCGCGACAACATTTCGAGCGCGATGCTCCCCGTGCCGGAAAAGAGGTCGAGCGCCCTGATGCCCTCGAAGTCGAGGTATCCGTTGAGAACGTTGAAGATGTTTTCCTTTGCGAAATCGGTGGTGGGGCGCGCCTTGAACGAGCGCGGCACGTCGAATCGCCTTCCCTTGTATTTTCCTGTGATGATGCGCATGGTTTAGCCTTCAAAAAGTATGTTCAGGTCGAAAGGAACTTCCTTAGCGTCGGGCTGCGCCGAAGATGCCATGATTTCCACCTTCCTGACGTATTGCCGCAGGGTGTCGGTCAGGTTTTTCCGCTCGTTTCGGGCCTCGGTCGTGGGCAGTTCGTCGGTGTCGAAAATCAAGTGGATTTCGTCGGATTCTGCGTCGAAAGCAAGCTGTTTCCACACGGCAAGCAGGTAATAGACGGCATCGCGGCTGTTGCCGACTTCGAAAGAATTGCAGAAACGGAACCGGTTCGTGTCGAAACAGAAAATTTCGAGCCGTTTGCTGTGGAAATAGGCGAAAAGCCTGTTGCCGCTGCCGCTGAAACTGCGGTTGTGGACGTGGCTCCAGACGGCCTGCATGAGGTGGCTGTCGCGCACGTCGCTGAAGTGGTCGCCCACGACGAGGTGAAGGTCGCTGTTGATGCCGTAAATCACGACGGCATTCAGGTTTGCCACCTCATTGTGAAGAATGGTGACCTGCTCGTGCCGGTCGGCAGTGGCGGAGTTTCCCTGCATGTGCCGATAAAGGGTTTCGGCCTGCTGCTCGTCGTACTCTTGACGGGGAACGACGAGGGCGGGCGCGTCCACCAGAACCTGCGCCAGTTCAAAGTTTCGGTTCAGCAGCGGACTCTGGCGGAAAGCCTCGCGCAGGTTGGCCGCCATCGACATGTTGCTTCTGAGCACATAGGGCTCGTAGATGATTTTCCCGTTGTCGCCGGGCGCGGCAAAGAGCAGCGAGTTGTGGCCGATGCGAATCGTCAGCCTATGGTTCATTTTCTCCATGTTCCGAAGTTTATGCGTTGATGATGCTGAGCACGCAGAGCGCCGCCAAAACGACCGCACAGATGGCCAGCAGCAGATTATGGTTGATTTTTATCTTCATTTCTCGTTTTTATCTTGGCATAGGCTTTAAGCGGTCAGCTTATTTGCGCCACAAGCGGCTCATGTCTTCCAGCGTCTTGCCTTTGGTCTCGGGCACCAGGCGCCACACGAAGATGGCGGCAATGATGCACATGATGCCATACAGTCCGTATGCGAACATGTGACCGAACTTTTCGCCCATGTCGCCCATACTCATGTTGTACATCGGCAAGAAGGTTGATGATACGATAAAGTTGAAAATCCACTGGAACGCGACGGCAATGGCAACGGCTGCACCGCGGATGGTGTTTGGGAAAATCTCGGATATCAGCACCCAGCAGATGGGTCCCCATGAGAACATGAACGATGCGCTGTAAATCATAATGCTCACCACTGCGACCACTGCCGGCAGACCGTCGAACATATTGAAGAATGTCACGCCGAAAGCGCCCAACGCCATGCCTAAAGAGCCGATAATGAGCAGCGGTTTGCGTCCCACGCGCTCTACGGTGAACACTGCCAGCAGGGTAAACAGGATGTTCACAACGCCCATAAGCACGGTTTGTGCCATCGGATCGCCCATACCGATAGATTCGAAAATACGGGGAGCGAAATAGAGCACGGCATTGATGCCCACAATCTGCTGGAACACACTCAGCATGATGCCGATAAAGATGACCAGCACGCCATAGGTGAACAGCCGTTCGGTCTTCTGGGTGGCGGTCTCCTTGATTTCCTTCAGGATGGCTTTGGCTTTTTCCGTGCCGTTGATTCGTGTGAGCACGTGCAGTGCCTTGTCGTGGTTGCCGGTGAGCACCAGGTAGCGCGGTGTCTCGGGCACGAAGCACACCAGTATCGTGAAGAGTCCTGCCGGAACAGCTTCGCTGACAAACATGTAGCGCCAGCCAGTGGTAATGGTCCACGGGTCGCTTCCTGCCCCTACACTGTAGAGCCCGCCGGCGATGCGCTCAATGACGGGATTGGTATGTTCGCCCAGAATCATGAAATTGACGAAATATACCACCAGCTGTCCGAAGATGATGGCAAACTGGTTCCACGACACGAGCGTGCCGCGCAGATGGCTGGGCGACACCTCGGCAATATACATGGGACAGATGGCGGAAGCCAAACCTACGCCAATACCGCCAAGAATGCGGTACAGATTGAACGCGATGAACAGCCCGAAAGTGGGCTTGCCATGTTCGAAGAAGAGAAAATCGGGCGCATAAGAACCCAGTGCTGACAGGAAGAAGAAGATACCTGCCATCACGAGCGAGCGCTTGCGTCCCAGTCTTGAGGCAAAAATGCCCGACAAGGCGCTACCGATAATGCATCCGATGAGTGCACTCGATGAAGTGATGCCGTGCAGGAAATCGTTGTGCGTATAGTCTTCGGCACCCAGGAAAAACGCCTGAAGACCTTTCTCGGCACCCGAAATTACTGCCGTGTCATATCCGAACAGCAAACCTCCCAGCACCGCTACGAGCACGATGCTGAACAGATAGAGCTTGCTGCCTTGCGATGAAGTTGTATTGCTCATGTGCATATCGTTTAGCAGTACATATTCACGATGGCTTCATACAGTTCCTGCTTGCCGCTGCGCAGCTCAGGTTCGCCGACCGTCTTGCCGTATTCATAGACTTGTTCCAGCGAGAGCTTGCCCTGCTCGAACTCTTTTCCTATGCCGCTGTCGAACGAAGCGTAACGCTCCTTGAACATCTGGCAGTAGGGTGACTGTTCAATGATGGCAGCTGCGCTCTCCAGTGCGCGTGCCATGGCGTCCATGGCAGCGATGTGGGCGATGAAGATGTCTTCCAGGTCGGTGGAGTTGCGGCGGGTCTTGGCATCGAAATTGGTGCCGCCGTCGGTAAATCCGCCGTTGCGGATAATCTGCAACATGGCTTGAGTGAGTTCGAAATTGTCGATGGGGAACTGGTCGGTGTCCCATCCGTTCTGATAGTCACCGCGGTTGGCGTCGATGGAACCGAGCATACCGTTATCGACAGCTACTGCCAGCTCGTGCTCGAAGGTGTGTCCTGCCAGCGTGGCATGGTTCACTTCGATATTGATTTTGAAGTCCTTGTCCAAATTGTGCGCCTTGAGGAATCCGATGACGGTCTCGGTATCCACGTCATACTGGTGCTTGGTAGGCTCCATCGGTTTCGGTTCGATAAGGAACGTGCCTTTGAAACCACGTGCGCGGGCATAGTCGCGAGCCATCGTCAGCATCTGTGCCAAATGTTCTTTCTCACGCTTTTGGTCGGTGTTGAGCAGACTCATGTAGCCCTCACGACCGCCCCAGAACACGTAGCTGGTGCCGCCGAGTTCAATCGTGGCGTCGATGGCATTCTTGATTTGTACGATAGCGCGTGCCACCACGTCGAAATCGGGATTGGTGGCAGCACCGTTCATGTAGCGCTTGTGTCCGAAAACGTTGGCTGTTCCCCACAGGTTCTTAATGCCTGTTTCGGCTTGTTTCTCCTTGATGTAGGCAACGATAGCCTTCAGGTTAGCTTCATATTCTTCTACGGTGGGCGCTTCAGCAATCAGGTCCACATCGTGGAAGCAGAAGTATTCGATGCCCATCTTCGTCATAAACTCAAAGCCGGCATCCACTTTGTCGCGGGCAGCCTGCATCGGGTCCGTGGCGGTGTTCCATGGGAATTGCTTGGTTTCGCCGCCAAACTGGTCGGTACCTTGTGCGCACAGCGTGTGCCACCATGCCATGGCAAACTTGAACCAGTCTTTCATCTTTTTGCCCATTACTACTTTTTCGGCGTCATAATAGCGATAAGCCAGCGGGTTACGGCTGTCGCGACCTTCAAACTTGATTTTACCAATCTCCGGGAAAAATTCTTTCTTTGTTTCCATTGTTTTATAATTAAGTTGTTTATTTATTTTGATAGCATATTTTCTAAACGCGCTTTCCATATAGAGTATGCCTCTTGGTATTGTTGCAAGTGTTTCTCGTCCGGTTCAATCTCAGCCGTTTTCTTGAGCGATGCGAATGCTTCGGAGGCGTTGCGGTATATACCTGCTCCGATGCCTGCTCCTCGGGCAGCGCCTATCGAACCGTCGGTATCGTAGAGGTCGATGGGTGCTTGTGTGATGCTCGCCAGTGTGATACGAAACAGCGGACTGAGGAACATATTGGCTTGTCCGGCGCGGATGCGGCTCACGTTCATACCCATCTGCTCCATGATTTCTATGCCGTATTTGAAAGAAAAGACGATACCTTCCTGTGCGGCACGCATCAGGTGTGCCTTGCCGTGGTGGTTGAAGTCCAGCCCTACGATGCTGCATCCCGTCTCGCGGTTCTCCAAGATACGTTCGGCGCCATTACCGAAGGGGATGATGCTCAGCCGTTCGCTGCCGATAGGTGCTTGTTCTGCCAATTCGTTGATTTGTGGGTAGGTCATGTCGGCATCTGCCACATTGCGTTTGAGCCACGAGTTGAGGATGCCCGTACCGTTGATACATAGCAGCACTCCCAAGCGGGGCGACTGCATGCTGTGATTGACATGGGCGAAAGGATTCACACGTGAGCGTGGGTCGTGGTTCACTTTGCCCAGTACGCCATACACCACGCCCGATGTCCCTGCCGTGGAGGCGATTTCGCCGGGCTGCAATACATTCAGCGACAGCGCGTTGTTGGGCTGGTCGCCCGCCCTGTAGGTAATGGGAGTACCCTCTGCCAGTCCCAGTTCGGCGGCAGCTTGTGCGTTTACTTCTCCTTGAATGCCGAAGGTGGGTTTCACGTCGGCAAGCAAATCGCGCGGGAAACCGAAATGATCCAGCACTTCCTGCGATACATCGTCGCGGAGGAAGTCCCAGAAAATGCCTTCCGACAATCCCGAAACGGTGGTGGCGATGGTGCCGCTCAACCGCATGGCGATGTAGTCGCCGGGGAGCATCACTTTGTGGATGCGCTCGAAAAGAGCAGGTTCGTTATGTTTAATCCATGCCAGTTTGGCAGCCGTGAAGTTACCGGGAGAATTGAGCAGGTGGTGCAGACAATAGTCTTCGCCCAGTGTGTGGAATGCCTCGTTGCCGTAAGGAACGGCGCGCGAGTCGCACCAGATGATGGCGGGGCGCAGGGCGCGCTGCTGCTCATCGACACACACCAAGCCGTGCATCTGATAGGAGATACCTATGGCGGCGATGTCGCTGCCGGCAACTTTCGTTTGTTGCAGTAGTTGTTGCGTGGCGATGCGCACGTATTGCCACCAGTTTTCAGGGTCTTGTTCTGCCCATCCTGCCTGTGGGGCACTGATGGGAGCCTCGTGAGCAGGGTAGGAGGTCTGTGCCTTGCACAATCCAGACTGTGCATCAACCAGACTGCATTTCACCGAAGAACTGCCAATGTCGTAACCGAGTAAATACATTTATATTATATGTTTGAAAGATTTAGTTGTGTTGATTAATATATGTTTGCAAATTTAAGAATAATATCTGAATTATGAACTCTTTAAATCAAGATTTTTTCTTTTTTTTTCCCGAAAATTCTGGAAAAAAGTATTATCTTTGCCCTTGCAACCAGAGAAATTATGACTACAACCGAATTCATTAGTCAAGTCGAGAACTTGTTCGGCTACGAGCCGACGGCCGAGCAACACGGGGCTTTGGAGTGCTTCGCGGCGTTTCTGGCGGAGCGTTCCGACCATTCGCTGATGATTTTGCGCGGCTCGGCCGGAACGGGCAAGACCACGCTGGCGAGTGCGCTGATTGGCGTGCTCAGGCGCGTGGGCATGAAAACGGTGCTGCTGGCGCCTACGGGACGCTCGGCAAAGGTGTTCTCGCAAAACAGCCGACAGCCGGCTTCAACGATTCACAGGGCGATTTACAGGCGGAAAAGTGCCGAGGGCGGCTTCGCGATGGGCTTCAACGTGCATTCCAACGCGCTTTTTCTGGTCGATGAGGCGTCGATGATTGGGGCGCAGTCGGCTGGAATGGGGTTGTTTGGCACGAGCGGCCTGCTCGACGACCTTGTGAACTTCGTCTATGGCGGTAGGAATTGCCGTCTGGTGCTCATTGGCGACCCTGCCCAGTTGCCGCCCGTGGGCGAGGAAAAGTCGCCCGCGCTCGATGGCGAGGCCATGCGCTCGTATGGCATGAAGGTTTTCGAGGCCGATATGTCGGAAGTGATGCGCCAGAGCCAGGACAGCGGCATTCTGTGGAACGCGACAAGAATCCGCCACAGCGAGGGGTGCCTGCTCCCCCAGATTCGGTTCAACGGGTTTGCCGACATCAGGCTGGTTCGGGGCGACGAACTCATTGAGTCGCTGGCCTCGAGTTACAGCAAGGTGGGCATGGACGAAACCATCGTCGTCACGCGCTCCAACAAGCGGGCAAACGCCTATAACACGGGCATCCGCAACACGATTCTCGGTCGCGAGGAGGAACTTACGACGGGCGATTTGCTGATGATTGTGAAGAATAAGTATCTTTCGAGGAGCAAGGAGATGAGGAGAGAAGGTGTTGGGGAGTTGGAGGCTCAGGAACCTGAGTTGGACTTCATTGCCAACGGCGACCATGCGGTGGTGGAGCGCGTCAGGAATATCCGCGATTTGTACGGATTCCGCTTCGCCGACGTGACGCTGCGGTTTCCCGACTACGACGACGCGGAGATGCAGTCGGCCGTGATTCTCGACACCCTGCAGGCCGACGCTCCGGCCCTGACGCAGGAGCAAAGCCGACAACTCTACGAGCGCGTGATGGAAGACTATGCCGACGTGCGCCCGAAAGCCAAGCGGCTGAAAAAAATGGACGAGGACGTTCATTACAACGCCCTGCAAATCAAGTTCGGCTACGCCGTGACGTGCCACAAGGCGCAGGGCGGCCAGTGGGCTCATGTGTATATCGACCAGGGCTACATGACGCCTGAAATGCTGTCACCAGACTATATCCACTGGCTCTACACGGCCTTCACGCGGGCCACGGAGCAACTTTTTCTGGTCAATTGGCCGAAAAACCAAGTCGAAACTACTTCTCAATAAGGTCGAGGAACTTCGCCCACTGCTTGTTGAGTTGATAGTTGCCCAACGAGCCTTTTCTGATGTTGACGATGGCCTGTCGGAACGTTGTTTTCCCGAACGAACTGCCGCTGATTTTCGGCGGTGCGGCTCCCAGAACCGTGATTTCGAGCAGGCCGTTGCACTTGTCGAAGGCCGATCCGCCGATTTCCTTGAGCGACGTGGG